>NZ_CAWUDL010000114.1:0-12895 GCF_963920945.1 Anabaena sp. CCY 9402-a | reverse complement strand
ACCCTCAAAGGGCATTCTAGCAGTGTTCAGTCCATCGCCATCAGCCCAGATGGCAAAACCCTTGTCAGTGGTAGTGGTGACAAGACCATCAAACTGTGGAATCTGGAGACAGGAGAGGAAATCCGCACCCTCAAAGGGCATTCTTTCTGGGTTGTTTCCATCGCCATCAGCCCAGATGGTAAAACTATTGCTAGTGGTAGTTGGGACAACACAATCAAACTGTGGAATCTGGCAACAGGAGAAGAAATCCGCACCCTCAAAGGGCATTCTAGCAGTGTTCAGTCCATCGCCATCAGCCCAGATGGCAAAACCCTTGTCAGTGGTAGTGGTGACAAGACCATCAAAATTTGGCGGCTAGAGTAGCGTAGTAACGTAGGGTGTGTGACGGCAGCGATAAAATTTAAAACATCACCCACATATTCAACTTGCCGTCACGCACCAAACAGATATCAGTAATACGAATCATGATAAAACCACCGTAGTTAGTGGTAGTCAAGACAAAACCATCAAAACTTGGCGGCTAGAGTAGCGAGTGCTAAGTTAGCAGTTTTGCATATTGAGCTAGACACAGAAAAATTAACCTAAACTAAAATCAAAATAACTTGCTCCTAAATCTCAAAACAAATGAACTGGAAACTTGACGAAGCACAACAAAAACTGCCAGAGGTAATTGATGCTATTACGTCAGAACCTCAGTTAATCTTCAAGCAGGATAAATTAGTTGCTGCAATCATAGAACCTAAACTTTTTCAAGCCTTCCTTGCTTGGTATCACCAACAAAAAGTCTCTTCCCTCGCAGATGCTTTTGTAGAATTACGTCAACTCTGTGCTGAAGAAAATTATATTTTAGAGACACCTGCACGATGTAGCGATCGCCATATCCCATTTGCAGAGGAATAGCATAAGCTTTCTCTGCGATACTAACATTATTAGTGAATTAGCTTAATATTAAGCCTGAAAGTGTGAAAACCGACAGCATATTTTATCGCCTATTTCAAGAATTCCCCAGCATTTTCTTTGAACTAATTGGCAACCCTCCCGAAACCGCCAACATCTATCAATTTGCTTCCGTTGAAATTAAACAAACAGCTTTCAGAATTGATGGTGTATTTCTTCCCACCCAAGATGAAGCCAACCCGATTTATTTTGCCGAAGTCCAATTTCAAACTGACTCAGACATTTACTTGCGCCTTGTTTCAGAAATATTTTTATATCTACGCCAAAATAAACGTCAACATACTTGGCGAGGCGTGGTCATCTATCCCAGCCGTAATATAGATACTGGTGAGCGACAAGATTGTGATGAGTTTTTTATTAGCGATCGCATCAGTATAATTTACTTAGACGAGCTAGGCGAAGCTGCATCGCTACCAATAGGTATTGCTACCATCAAATTAGTCATTGAAAATGCAGATACAGCCATTACTACCGCCAGGGAATTAATCAACCGTACCCAGCAAGCAGAAAACTCGCAATTTCCACAAAAACAATTACTAGAATTAATAGAGACAATCTTGGTTTATAAATTTCCTCAAATGAGTCGAAAGGAGATAGAGGCGATGTTTGGATTAAGTGAATTGAAGCAGACGCGGGTTTATCAAGAAGGTAAACAAGAAGGACATTTGGAAGCAAAATTAGAAGCTGTACCTAAACTTTTAGCACTGGGTTTAACTGTGGAACAGATAGCGCAGGCTTTAGATTTGGATATTGCACAAGTCCAGCAAGCACTTCCAAATGAGTAAGTATATTAACGCTCAGATACCCGACTTTTGAGAAAAATCGGGTATCTTGTTTTTTATTATTGCTAAACTCCACTGCCAGAAATAGCAATTTTCCCCACAGTGCGTTCACTCTCGCTATACGCATGAGCCGCCGCTAGTTCCTGTAGGGGATAGGTGCGATCAATCACAGTTCTTACTTTCCCCGATTCAATCAACTCTTTCAGGTAAACTAAGTCTTGCGCGTTGGGTTTCTCCATCACAAACTTTGCTTTTTGACCAGGAAAGAACATGGACAAAAAACCCTGGATTAAAACGTCTGGGGTGGGTAGAGTGCTGATGTATACCCCGTTGGGTTTGAGAACTTTTTTACAATGAGCAAGCGATCGCTTGGCTACCGCATCAAAGATAATGTCATACTGTATCATCTCGGCGGTAAAGTCTTGTTCTGTATAATCAATAACGCGGTCTGCTCCTAAAGATTTCACAAACTCTAAATTTTTGGTACTGCAAACTCCTGTCACCTCAGCATTGAAAGCTTTAGCAATTTGCACTGCAAACATACCTACCCCACCCGCAGCACCATTAATTAATACCTTCTGTCTGGGGAGGATATGACCCAAATCGCGCAAAGCTTGCAGTGCTGTCATGGCGGCTAACGGTACAGTAGCCGCTTCCTCATAGCTCAAATTCGTCGGTTTTAACGCCGCCAAATTTTCTGGAACAGCCGCAAATTCTGCATAAGCTCCCCCTGGAAACTTAGTGCTACCGTAAATTGCATCTCCCACTCGAAAACGTGTGACTTGCGAACCAACAGCAACCACTTCCCCCGCCACATCAAACCCCAAAATCATCGGGAATTTATTCCCAGTCAGAAAGCTCAACATTCCTTTGCGGGTTTTCCAGTCGATGGGGTTAACACTGCTAGCGTGTACCCTCACTAATAATTCGTCAGGTTTGATTTGCGGCTGCTCTAATTCTTCATACTGTAAAACATCAGTAGCTCCATACCGCCGGATAATCACTGCTTTCATCCCATTCCTCCTGCTACCCTGTGTTCTTGATTGAGTGCGTTATGAGTTTAGTTTAGTGATTCGATGATGATTGAGTAACTTTCAAGAGTGGTATTGATAGCGTTGTTTTTGCATCTAACTCCAGAAACTCAACAATATGGTGCTGTTAACACGATGGATGTGTAGAGACGTTGCAGTGCAACGTCTCCATAGGCGTGATGATTTTTGCAAATTCTCATTCCCTATATTTTGAGAGTATTTAAACCTAGAATAAAAACAGAAATAAAGTTAAAATTATTGAAAATAATCTGCATTAACATTGCCCTTTGTCAAAGCTTGTAAAGCCTACTAGATAAGACTTATCAGCACTATTGACTATCACTTTTAATTAAACATTAAAAAAATATAAATTGCATTTTTCCCTAAAAAAAAATGATATGTTGGATACAGAATTGAATTTCGCACGTATCTGGGGTATTACAACGTAATATACCCCAGTTTTTCCCTCCTCAATCCCTTGCTAATTATGACTTTGAGCAAGATTTCTGGAGGATTTGAGTACAAAACTGTATAGTCAGAAATTAGCCCAAACAGCACTCAAACCTTTGCTAGTATTGGGTCATAGATGAGTACAACTAAATCCTGAACCCCTTTCCATAAATACTCGTACCCCAACTAAAAAATACTAGAACCCCTACCCGAAAAGATTTTTTAAAATTATTTAAACCCGCTCAAAATCACAGTTTTAGATTTTGAGTACAACCCTAATAAATCCAATAAATTCTATTCCAGAGTGTCGCAGCGAGGCAGTCAAAGACTACTGCTATAAATCTTATATCGCCAATCACTTAACGCTTCTACATAAAACAAAAGCCGAAAGTGAGTGGAGGGATGAGATAGCACTATGCCTTCCTGAATAGAAGTCGCGGCTGTACACACAAATTCTACCAAGACCCAAAGTTGACACACACCAGCCGAAACCCCAGGACTTCATCGCCTAACCTACTTAGCGAATCCGCTACAGGTAGTGTAACAGAAGCGACTTCTATTCGTCAGGCAACAAAAGTAGCAACGGCATCTCCCACAGTGGCAGCTAGTCCACCGACCTTTGCGAAATTCAATGACACTACCAGTTACAGGCTCTTCCGTTACTGAATCGACCTCTACCCAAGCAAAATCAGGTGGTTGCGGATGCGACAGCAAAAGCAGCTCCACCGTGGAAATCGATGAAAAGCTCCAAGAACGCATTGCTAAACATCCCTGCTACAGCGAAGAAGCTCATCATCATTATGCCAGGTTGCACGTTGCAGTAGCTCCTGCTTGTAACATTCAGTGCAACTATTGCAATCGTAAATATGACTGCGCTAACGAAAGTCGTCCTGGAGTAGTTAGCGAATTACTCACACCAGAAGAAGCAGCACACAAAGTTTTAGTTATTGCAGGCAAAATTCCCCAAATGACAGTTTTGGGAATTGCTGGCCCTGGCGATCCTCTGGCGAACCCAGAAAAGACTTTCCGCACCTTTGAGTTGATTGCAGACAAAGCCCCAGATATTAAGCTGTGTCTATCAACCAACGGTTTAATGCTGCCGGAATATATCGATCGCATTAAACAACTAAATATCGACCACGTTACCATCACCCTAAATACCATTGACCCAGAAATCGGCGCACAGATTTATTCTTGGGTTCATTACAAACGTAAACGTTACAGAGGCGTAGAAGGCGCGAAGATTCTCCTAGAGAAGCAGATGGAAGGCTTACAAGCCCTTAGAGAAGCCGACATCTTGTGCAAAGTCAACTCCGTCATGATTCCCGGCATCAACGACCAACATCTAGTTGAAGTCAACAAGATGATTCGGGAAAACGGTGCATTCTTGCACAACATCATGCCTCTAATTTCTGCCCCGGAACACGGTACACACTTTGGCTTAACAGGTCAGCGCGGCCCTTCACAGAAAGAACTCAAGTCGGTGCAAGACCAATGTGCTGGCAACATGAAAATGATGCGCCATTGCCGCCAGTGCCGCGCCGATGCTGTAGGTTTATTAGGAGAAGACCGTAGCCAAGAATTTACTAAAGATAAATTCTTGGAAATGGACTCAGAATATGACTTCGCTAAACGCCAAGAAGTTCACGCAGGTATTGAGAAATTTAGAGAAGAACTGAAAGTAGCGAAAGAAAAGGTACTGATTGGCAAGCAACAAGTTGCCAACAGCCCCAAAATCTTAGTTGCAGTCGCAACCAAAGGCGGCGGATTAGTTAACCAACACTTCGGTCATGTGAAGGAATTCCAAGTTTACGAAGTGGATGGCAGCGAAGTTCGGTTTATCAGTCACCGTAAGGTAGATCATTATTGTCAAGGTGGATACGGCGAAGCAGCCACATTTGACAATATTGTGAAAACAATAGCAGATTGCAAAGCAGTTTTAGTTGCCAAAATTGGCGAATCTCCCAAAGAAAAACTGCTCCAAGCTGGCATACAGACTGTAGAAGCTTACGACGTGATTGAGAAAGTTGCTTTAGAGTTTCACGAGCAATACGTCAAAGAAGGGAATAAGGAATAGGTTACAGGGAACAGGTTACAGGGAACAGATGATTTCCTATCACCTGTCACCTCTCACCTGTCCCCTCTCCCCACTCACTACTCCCACTCAACAAGGAGAATAGTCATGGCTTACCAAATCACCAGCCAATGTATTTCCTGCAAGCTCTGTCTGTCTGTATGTCCTACTGGTGCAATCAAAATTGCTGAAGACGGTCAACACTGGATTGATACCGAATTATGTACAAATTGCGTTGGTAGCATTCACACCGTCCCTCAATGTAAGGCTGGTTGCCCCACCTGCGATGGTTGCGTTAAAGTACCTAGCGATTATTGGGAAGGTTGGTTTGCTAACTACAACCGAGTTATAGCGAAATTGACAAAAAAACAAGACTATTGGGATCTTTGGTTTAATTGTTATTCTCAAAAATTTTCTGAACAGTTGCAAAAGCATCAGGGTGAAATCTTAGGGGTATAAAGATGAGTGTTATTTATCTCGACAATAATGCTACCACTAAGGTAGACCCAGACGTTGTAGAGGCAATCATGCCCTACCTGACCGATTATTACGGCAATCCTTCTAGTATGCACACCTTCGGGGGGCAACTTGGGAAGGCAGTAACAAAAGCCAGAGAACAGGTTGCAGCTTTGTTGGGTGCTGATGAATCAGAAATTATTTTTACTAGTTGTGGAACTGAAGGTGATAATGCCTCCATTCGCGCTGCATTGTTAGCCCAACCAGAAAAACGTCACATCATCACTACGCAAGTTGAACACCCCGCAGTCTTGAATGTCTGCAAACAATTAGAAACCCAAGGCTATAGTGTTACCTATCTTTCAGTAAATCGTCACGGGCAATTGGATCTAGATGAACTAGAAGCCTCGTTGACAGGTAACACTGCCTTGGTGACGATTATGTATGCCAACAACGAAACCGGAACTATATTCCCCATTGAAGAGATTGGGATGCGGGTTAAGGAACGTGGCGCAATTTTCCATGTAGACGCGGTGCAAGCAGTAGGTAAGATACCTCTGAATATGAAGACCAGCACCATCGATATGTTAACCATATCTGGTCACAAAATCCACGCACCCAAAGGTATTGGTGCTTTGTATGTGCGGCGTGGTGTGAGATTTCGTCCCTTGCTCCTTGGTGGACACCAAGAACGCGGCCGGCGTGCAGGTACAGAGAATGTACCGGGAATTGTTGGCTTAGGTAAAGCCGCAGAATTAGAATTAATACACATAGAAACAGCGATTAAGAAAGAAACAAGGCTGCGCGATCGCCTGGAACAAACCTTACTCGCTAAAATCTCTAACTGTGAAGTTAACGGCGACATTACGCAGAGATTGCCCAACACCACTAATATTGGTTTTAAATACATTGAAGGCGAAGCTATTCTGCTCTTCCTGAACAAACATGGCATCTGTGCGTCCTCTGGTTCAGCTTGTACCTCTGGTTCACTCGAACCATCCCACGTCCTCCGGGCAATGGGTTTACCATATACAATCCTCCACGGTTCGATTCGCTTCAGTCTTTGTCGCTACACTACAGAAGCACAAATCGATCGCGTTATTGCAGTCATGCCCGAAATTGTCGAACGCCTCCGCGCGCTCTCACCCTTCAAAAATGACGAAGCGGGTTGGCTGCAAGCACAAGCACAAACATTGGCTCATCATTAATTAGGGGATAGGGTACAGGTTACAGGGGACAGATAATTTTCTATCACCTGTCACCTGTCACCTATCACCTGTCACCTATCTTCACTCAGCACTCGGAACTAAATATGTGGGACTACACAGATAAAGTATTAGAACTGTTTTACGATCCCAAGAATCAGGGAGTCATCGAAGAAAACGGCGAACCTGGCGTGAAGGTTGCCACGGGAGAAGTAGGTAGTATTGCTTGTGGTGATGCGCTGAGACTGCACATCAAAGTTGAAGTCGAATCTGATACGATTGTTGACTCTCGCTTCCAAACCTTTGGCTGCACCAGTGCGATCGCTTCTTCTAGCGCATTAACAGAAATGATTAAGGGTCTGACCTTAGATGAAGCCCTAAAAGTTTCTAATAAAGACATAGCTAATTACCTCGGTGGCTTGCCAGAAGCCAAAATGCACTGCTCTGTCATGGGGCAAGAAGCTCTAGAAGCTGCTATCTATAACTATCGTGGCATTCCTCTTGCTACCCATGATGACGATGATGAAGGGGCGTTAGTTTGTACTTGCTTTAGTATCAGTGAAAACAAAGTTCGTCGCGTGGTTACAGAGAATAACCTTACTAGCGCCGAAGATGTAACAAATTACATCAAAGCTGGTGGCGGTTGCGGTTCTTGTTTAGCTAAAATTGATGATATCATTAAAGATGTAAAGGAAAAGAACGCCGCAACGAATCTCAACACAAATGGCGTGAACCCTGCTAAAGAAATAGCTAATTCCGGGCAGAAACGACCGTTAACCAACGTTCAGAAGATAGCCCTGATCCAAAAAGTATTAGATGAAGAAGTTAGACCAGTATTGATAGCCGACGGCGGAGATGTAGAACTCTACGACGTAGACGGTGATATTGTCAAAGTAGTGCTGCAAGGCGCGTGTGGCTCTTGTTCTAGCTCTACAGCAACTTTAAAGATAGCAATTGAATCAAGATTACGCGATCGCATCAGTCCCAGTCTTGTAGTAGAAGCAGTCTAGCACTCACAACTCAAGACTCAACACTCAGCACTCAACACTCAGCACTCAGCACTCAGCACTCAGCACTCAGCACTCAGAACTAAATCTTATGCACACTAATTCTATTGGTTTTTCTGTGGAGCGATCGCCCCCTTTCTAGCGACGTTCTACATGAGGCTCACTGCCAAAGCTCCATCCGGCATGAGCAGCCCACAAACAAACGCAAAGACCCACCAACCAACTAACCAACTAATTGCAGGAATAAAGAACCATGACTGACGAAAACATTAGACAGATAGCTTTCTACGGTAAAGGCGGTATCGGTAAATCTACCACCTCCCAAAACACCCTAGCAGCTATGGCAGAAATGGGTCAGCGCATTATGATTGTAGGTTGCGACCCTAAAGCCGACTCCACCCGTTTGATGCTCCACGCCAAAGCTCAAACAACCGTTCTTCACTTGGCTGCTGAACGCGGTGCAGTAGAAGATTTAGAACTCCACGAAGTCATGTTGACTGGTTTCCGTGGCGTTAAGTGCGTAGAATCTGGTGGTCCAGAACCCGGTGTAGGTTGCGCCGGTCGTGGTATCATCACCGCCATTAACTTCCTAGAAGAAAACGGTGCTTACCAAGACCTAGACTTCGTCTCCTACGACGTATTAGGTGACGTTGTATGTGGTGGTTTCGCTATGCCTATCCGTGAAGGTAAAGCACAGGAAATCTACATCGTTACCTCTGGTGAAATGATGGCGATGTACGCTGCAAACAACATCGCTCGCGGTATTTTGAAATATGCTCACACTGGTGGTGTGCGTTTGGGTGGTTTGATTTGTAACAGCCGTAAAACTGACCGGGAAGCCGAATTGATTGAAAACTTGGCTGAACGTTTGAACACCCACATGATCCACTTCGTACCTCGTGACAACATCGTTCAACACGCAGAATTGCGCCGGATGACAGTTAACGAATACGCACCAGACAGCATTCAAGGTAATGAATACCGTGCATTAGCCAAGAAAATCATCAACAACGACAAGCTCACCATTCCTACACCAATTGAAATGGATGAACTAGAAGCACTGTTGATCGAATACGGTATCCTTGACGACGATACCAAGCACGCAGAAATCATTGGTAAGCCCGCAGAAGCTACCAAATAGGTAATGCCGTAATTAGGAGATACGGAGAAAGGAAGATGAGGAAGTAATTTTCCTTCCCACTCTCCCTTCCCCACTTCTCCCTCTCCCCTCCCTTTAATCCTTCTATTCCCCCATTCGTAAGAGTCATCGAGGCAGACTATGACACCTCCAGAAAACAAGAATCTTGTAGATGAAAATAAGGAACTTCTTCAAGAAGTTCTCAAAGCTTATCCCGAAAAATCTCGCAAAAAACGCGAAAAACACCTCAACGTCCACGAAGAAAGCAAGTCTGATTGCGGCGTTAAGTCTAACATCAAATCCGTTCCTGGTGTAATGACCGCCCGTGGTTGTGCTTATGCAGGTTCTAAGGGTGTGGTTTGGGGTCCTATTAAGGACATGATCCACATCAGCCACGGTCCTGTAGGTTGCGGTTACTGGTCTTGGTCTGGTCGTCGTAACTACTACGTTGGTGTAACTGGTATCAACTCCTTTGGTACTATGCACTTCACCTCCGACTTCCAAGAACGCGACATCGTTTTCGGTGGTGACAAAAAACTCATTAAACTCATTGAAGAACTCGACGTTCTTTTCCCTCTCAATCGTGGTGTTTCCATTCAATCTGAATGTCCCATCGGTCTAATTGGGGATGACATCGAAGCTGTAGCTAAGAAAACTTCTAAGCAAATTGGTAAGCCTGTTATACCCTTACGTTGCGAAGGTTTCCGTGGTGTATCTCAGTCTTTAGGACACCACATTGCTAACGACGCTATCCGTGACTGGATTTTCCCAGAATATGACAAGCTGAAGAAAGAAAACAGACTTGACTTCGAGCCAAGCCCCTATGATGTAGCCTTAATCGGTGACTACAACATCGGTGGTGATGCTTGGGCCAGCCGGATGTTGTTGGAAGAAATGGGCTTACGTGTAGTAGCTCAGTGGTCTGGTGATGGTACTCTCAACGAGTTGATCCAAGGGCCTGCGGCTAAGTTGGTTCTGATCCACTGCTACCGTTCTATGAACTACATCTGCCGTAGTTTGGAAGAAGCTTACGGTATGCCTTGGATGGAGTTCAACTTCTTCGGTCCTACCAAGATTGCTGCATCTTTACGTGAAATCGCAGCTAAATTTGACTCCAAGATTCAAGAAAACGCCGAGAAGGTAATTGCTAAGTACACACCTGTAATGAAGTCTGTACTTGAGAAGTACCGTCCTCGTCTAGAAGGTAACACCGTCATGTTGTACGTAGGTGGTCTACGTCCTCGTCACGTTGTTCCCGCTTTTGAAGACTTGGGTATCAAGGTTGTTGGTACTGGCTACGAATTCGGTCACAACGACGACTACAAACGTACAGCTGACTACATCGATAACGCCACCATCATTTACGATGACGTTACCGCCTACGAATTCGAGGAATTCGTAAAAGCTAAGAAGCCTGATTTAATCGCTTCTGGTATTAAAGAGAAGTACGTCTTCCAAAAGATGGGTCTTCCCTTCCGTCAAATGCACTCTTGGGATTACTCCGAACCTAGCTATGGGGTGCAGATGTCAGATGAGGTAAGGTTTTTTGGTGAAGGGAGAAAAAAGAGTCTATTTTTAGCCTAAATACGAGTTGTAGGGTTATCTAGGAACAATATATTTTTGCTGCTTAAGACAATATAACTCTTATTGGGTCTGGTTTTTGGGTTTTGCTTAAATTTTGCCTAGATGAAAATTGTAAAATGAAAGACTATTTTGGTTGATGTTATTTTAGATTAATGTGGGTCGGTTGGGCGATCTCGTAGCCTGTTGTAAATATCGCCTCAACTCTAGACAAAACAATTATTTGGGGTATTGGAGATAAATATTCGTTGGTCAAAATTTAGTAACGTGGATCGTAATCATCTCTCCAATCCCCGCCCAAATATAGACCACCATATTCTAATGCGTTGTCATTATTCGATAATGAAGAAATTTCATTAGCAACAGTAAATCCAAGTTTCTCCCGCCATGTTTGAAGCACTTCATATTCGATGTTTCCATCGAAGTATAAAAATCTAGCTGCTTCAAGAAAAGAATCTATAAGTTGCTTATGAGTTGCTAACAATATTTCATCTGGGCAGTTTAATACGTGAAGTATAGTGTCTGGGACTAGGATCAATTTGTGAAACTGTGAATGATTTAACTGAAAAACTTGGTTATTGACCAGTAAGTCATATTCACTATTTGAAATACTAACTAATTTTCCTATTACACCTGTCTTTGGGGATGCAAAATAATTACCAATTCTAGCTGATATCATAAGATTTGCTTCAGTAATGAAAGAGGAGAAGTTATCAGCACAAAAAGTTCATTTATATCAAAGATGTGAAATGTGTTACATAAGGACTGTAACTGCTTAGAATTTCTATGACTTTTTGGTGCAGTGCTGTTTAACAAATGTATGCTTATAAAGAGAATACCCAAAAGTTTCTGCTATATAATCAATTACCACTCTCTTTTTCTCTGAGACGCTATTACTGGATAGAGTGGTCGCTATACTAAGGTACGCCAAGGCACAAAAGATAATGTTTAGTAGGCGATCGCACTAAAAGAATGATAGGTTTCATATTTATATTAATTAACTTCAAGGCACTTCCCATGTATAATTTTTACACTAATTTTTGCTACACCCATGACAATCTTGACCACAGAAGCCCTCTGCATAGAAGCTGCGACATTTTCAGCCACTGAGTCCATACACCCAGAACCATTACTATACGGTGTGACTGATGGGAAAGCAGTCGGAACATATATAGAACAAAAGTTTAAACTTTATCTCAAACAACGGTATGAGTTTATCCAGGGGAATTCTGCAAGTGGTATTGACTTTCCAGGATTGCTTGTAGATGTCAAGGTAACAAGCATTAGACAACCACAATCATCATGTCCGTTTAAATCTGCACGGCAAAAGATTTTTGGGCTTGGGTATTCATTGCTGATTTTCGTCTACGATAAAACAGACAATAGCACCAACCGCACAGCAACCCTAAACATTTTGCATACGATTTACGTCAGTGCTGAAAGAACAGCAGATTTCCAGATGACTCGCGGAATCTGCAATATTTTGGCGAATGAAGGTAACAAAGATGATTTAATTGCCTTTATGAGCGATGTCTGCGACGGGCTACGCCTACGCAATCTACCCGTCGATGAGATTGAGGCGGGTAACATCGCAGACGAAATACTTAGAAATGAACCTATGCAGGGATTTTTGACCATTTCTAATGCTTTGCAGTGGCGGCTTCAATATGGAAGAGTAATAGAACGTGCTGGTCAAGAAGATGGCATACTTACTGTTTATAGAAATAATCCATGATTCATAATGTTGAGAAAAGAAAATTGGTTCTTCGGTTACTTTTATGGAGAATTAATAGTAAAATGCCAGTTTAATAAACTGCGTAATCTAAAATTACTAAAGTTACGAAAGCCATATCCAAGCCTTTTAATTAACTTGAGTTTATTATTAATTCCTTCTACAGTACCACTCGTAGTTCTGCCGTCAAAATAGCCGACTATTTCACCAAACCATCTAACGATTGTACCTATACTCTTCGGAAAATATGAAAGAGCATCATACATCCAATCTAGTAGTTTTACGATACTATCACCCCAAGATTTAGTTGTTTCAAATATATCTCGAAATTCTTCTTTGAGTGCGTGCATTTTCGCAAGTTTTGGTGAGACATCCTGCACAGATTTTAATTTTTCTTTTTGCTTTTCATTGAGAGACTCTTCATTTTTAAGTAGGGCTTGCAGAATAAACAAAAAACCTAGATAAATCAAGAGATTTGGGGG
>NZ_CAWUDL010000113.1:0-13318 GCF_963920945.1 Anabaena sp. CCY 9402-a | reverse complement strand
ATCTTCTCAAAGTTTTGTCCTGCATAGCTTAGAGTTGCCTTGTCACCCTCTAAGCAATTGGGGAGACAAATTTTGGGGCGCGGTGCTAGAAAATGGCAAATGGGTCGGTCGCAATGAACTAGGTAAGCTTTTAATGAAAGTGCGTTCTGCACTTCATGCAAAAGTTTTAGAGGAGTAATTTTTGTGTAGAGAATTTGGTTATTTATTCGTAGAATAATTACAGGGATATTTGCTTATAAAAACTTTCTTAACGGGACTTAGACAAAAATCAAGCTCAAATGTAACCCAAACTAGCTTTGTAAGCAGCAAACACGTCACGATTTAAGTTCAACCAATCAATAAATCGAAAAGACATGGCTGTTCTGAACGCTTCTAAAGCTTCAGTAAAAGTGTTTAAAGGTTTGTTTGCCCACCGTCGTCTTAATCCTCCAGTTAACTGATGCCAAAGAATAAAAGTATAGACACAGAAAACTAAAATAAAATGGCGCAGTAAACTCCCTTTTATCGCGAACTTGATATTCTTTAAGTCCTAACCATCCTTTAGCTTAAGAGTAAAAAACTTCTACCCAATTCCTTTGAGAATATGTATGATGTACGCGTTCACGCAGTGTTCCGTAGGAAACGCGGAGCGTGTCGTAGACAGAGGCTGCGCCAACGGAACGCTACGCGATCAGCTAAACCTGCATATGCAGGTTTAGTTAAGATTAACTAATTCTTTCCACTTCATCCACAGCTTTAGGAACACCAGCCGTTAACACCTCATGTCCTGTAGGTGTAACTAACACATCATCCTCAATGCGAATCCCAATACCCACCCAACGCCGATCAGTTTCTGGTTGGTCTTCTGCAAGTTTCGTATCTGGGACAATATAAAGTCCAGGTTCAACCGTCAACACTTGGCCGGGTTGCAAAATCTGCGGTTTATCTTCACCATGTTGGTACACACCCACATCATGGACATCCAAACCTAACCAATGGCTGGTGCGGTGCATATAGTATGGCTTGTATTTCTCTTCCTCAATCAGTTTATCAACCTCGCCTTTGAGAATACCCAGTTCCACCAACCCTTCAGTCAAAACACGCACGGCGGTATCATGAACTAAGTTGAAAGCATTACCTGGTTTTACTTGAGCGATCGCTTGTTTTTGCGCTTCTAAGACCAGCTCATACAATATCTTCTGCTCTGATGTAAACTTACCACCTACCGGAAACGTCCGCGTAATATCCGAATTGTAATAACCATAAGCACAACCAGCATCAATCAGTAGCAAATCTTGCTCCTGCATCTGGCAATTATTTTCAATGTAGTGTAGTACGCAAGCATTCACACCAGAAGCCACAATAGAAGGGTAAGCCGGCCCCATTCCACCCCGCAAGCGAAAGATGCGTTCCATCTCCGCTTGGATTTCATACTCATAACGTCCGGGTTTAGCAATAGCGATCGCGTGATTGTGCGCTTCAACTGCAATTGCGGCTGCTTGACGCATCATTTCTAATTCAGCTTCGCTTTTAACTAACCTCATGCCGTGCAGGACTGTGCTAGTATCCTCGATGGCGATTGGCCCTGTACCCCGCTTGGGATAACTCCGCAGTAAACTTTGGTAATGTCCCAGGATTTTATCGTTAAAACTGCGATCGCGTCCTAAATGATAATAAATGCGATCGGCCTTTTCTAAATACTGGGTTAACTTCTCATCTAGTTCCGTGATGGGATAAGCCTCATCTGCACCATACATTTCTTTCGCTGCGTCTACCCCACAGCGATAACCAGTCCAAACTTCCTTTTCTCTTTCCTTGGGTTGGACAAACAACACAAAGCGATGCTCTTGATGATGGGGTGCTAACACAGCTACCGCTTCTGGTTCGTTAAAGCCAGTCAGGTAGAAAAAATCACTGTCTTGACGATAGTTATATTCGACATCGTTGTGCATTACCGCCATTGGCGCACTGCGAAAAATAGCTGTACCACTACCAATTTTTGCCATTAACTGCTCACGACGCTGCCGATATTCTAATTGCATAGCTCAATCTATTGCTGAATTTATAGTATAGTTTTACACTTTTAGCAACTATAGGTTATGGTTGCTACTAAGTCATTCTAGCCAATCTTGATTTCACCTACATCACCGAAATTCTCCCACCGCAATTAAGAGTAGTAGGGGTATACATTTACTGATTAGGTTTACAGAACTCCATTTTCTTGAAGAAACCGGGGTTTTAAAGTATCAATATTTTTATTTCTTCGCTGTATTCATACTATACAAACTAGATAATACTTTTACTTGATTCGTACATTCATGCTTGTCTGTTAACGTAAAACATTTAATTTTAGAAAACATAGTATAAAAGCAATTTTTGAAAATATCATCACCATTCAATCAAATATTATTTAACTAGATAGACGTGAATAATTGCGATCGTCCCGAAGGGAACGCAATGAAATCTTACGAACAGAACTTCGGAGGATCTGCTGGGTAGTGGGTTTCTTGTACCTTCCTCAACTAAAAAACATCATATTCAGCTTTGTTTATTTATCTGTTAATAACCAACAAAACATCTGCAATTGTTCTTGAATGATGACATAAAGCAGCATTTTTCATCATCAAAATCAGAAAAATAAAAGTTGCAACAGAACAAAAGTTATCGAACCATCAAGATGTGTGTAAAGGATGATTTTTATTAAAAACAAATGTTCATTAAATAAAATACTTTTTGTGAAAAATGTTATTTAGAGACAGAATCTACTTCCACCAAAGAGTTAAAACTTTGATAGCAACCAGTCATAAAAATAAACTATGCCTAGCGCACAAAACTTCAACAACAAAGTGGCTACTGCGTTTGATATATCTTTGGAAAAATCACAGAGCTTGGTAAGTCCTTCTCAATCTCTGTCGGATTTTAATATCACATTACCAATCAATAATAGCTCCTCTTCTGAACCATCACTATCAGATTTACTTCCCCAATCTCCCTTTACTGCTGTTAACCCAAACCCTAATCCTTACCTAACTAGTGCAGCCATCACTCCTGACTTCAATGGTGATGGTAAAACAGATAAAGTTTGGGTGAATACTCAAACAGGTGAAATTGTCGTCCGTCTAATGGATGGTGCAACAACTGTACAAGAAGCTTCTCTAGGTCAATATGACCTAACCACCTGGAGTTATAAAATTGCTGATTTCAACAGTGATGGTAAGACAGACTTCTTGTTGCGTAATAACGCCACAGGTGAAAATGCTGTTGCACTGATGGATGGTACTAGAGTTGCTAACTTTGTTTATCTAGAGAAAGTTGATGCAGGCTGGGAAGCTAGCATTGGTGATTTCAACGGCGATCGCAAAACAGATATCTTCTGGCATAATGCCACCACTGGCCAAAACGCTATTTGGACTATGGATGGTACAACAGTCACTAGTGCCAACGTTCTAGATACAACAGCTGTGGGTTGGAATCCTACTATTGTTGATTTCGACGGTAACGGTAAGAGTGATATCTTCTGGCGCAATGTTGCGACTGGAGAAAATAATGCTTGGTTCATGGATGGCGCACAATCCACCAAATATGATCTCCAAGCACAAGATTCATCCTGGTCTTACACCCTTGGCGATTTCAACGGAGACTTCAAAACTGACATTCTCTGGCGCAATACCAGCACCGGTGAGAACAAAGTTTGGACAATGAATGTTCTTCCTGGTATCGGTCCTCTTGTCACCGAAGGCACTCTCAATACACTTGACTCATCATGGAAAGCCAGCATTGGTGATTTCAATGGTGATGGCAAGACAGACATCTTCTGGAACAATGAGACCACCGGCGAGAACACAGCTTGGTTGATGGATGGTACTAATAAGAGCAGTGAAGCTTTCTTACCCAAAGTTTCCGAAACTGGTGCAGTATATCAGCCATTCCTCGGCGATCACAATGGCGATGGCAAGACAGACATCTACTGGCGTGATCAAGCATCCGGTCAAGACGTACTTTGGGTCATGGATGGCACTACAGCTACCGCAACACCTGTAGCCAATTCATTGACTCCAGAATGGTACACCGCCTGATACTCAATTAGGAAATAACGCCGTGTGCAACTTTCTCTCAAACCTAACCCCCAACCCCTTCCCTACATTCTCTACGAGAGGCTACGCCAACGCGCAGCGTGTCGGAGACAGGGAAGGGGAGCAAGATTTAAAGCCTCTCTCCTTGCAGGCTACGGTGTACACACAAGTCTGATCACCTTGTCCCACATCGTTTTGATCCCCCCTAACCCCCTTAAAAAAGGGGGGAACAAGAATTAAAGTCCCCCTTTTTAAGGGGGATTTAGGGGGATCAAACCACATTTTGCACCTAGCACAAAGATGTGTGTACACCGTAGCTCCTTGCAGGGGAGAGGTACCCTGCGGGAAGCAAGCTATGGAGAGGGGTTTCAACAATAAGTTGCACATCGCGTGAAATAGGGAATAGGGAATAGGGAATAGGAATAGTATCTATTCTATTCCCCCCTGTCACCTGTCACCTGTCCCCTACCCTCTATTCCCTATTTCCCCGCTAGTGAGGTTAAAATCACAGACAAGGTTTAAATCTGAAGTGGAATTATGAAGACTGCGGAAAAGCTGGCTGCTGGTTGGCTATTAACACTCGGATTCACGTTTTTGACTGCCTCTGTCTCTGCGGTAGTGGAAAGAAATACTATGCTCAAACCAATTTCCACAGGTGAAAATGAGGAGTTGGTGCGGGAATATATCAATAGAGATGCTCTGTCTCTATTAAATGCTACTGCTACCCAAGGACTGATTTTTGGCTTTCCCACCATGATTTTAGGTTCATGGCTGGGTTGGGGATTGTACCTGCAAAGCAAAAATCAAAAAAAAGCCCTTCAGCAGCAATTAAGCGATCGCTTACAATCTACTTTTTATCAGATGATTCAAAATAATGATGGACGCATTACTGTTTTAGGCTTTGCTATGCAGTCACAACTACCTGCAACAGTAGCCAGACAATATTTAGATGAAAAAGCTAAAGAATTCAGCGCAAATTTTAAAGTTAGTGATGAAGGGTCAGTATCATATCATTTTGATGTCTAATCCCCAATTAACTTGACAACTAAGTCTAATGATGCAGATTTTTTTGAGCATAGCTGCCATTTTAGGCGGTTTGTCAGTGGTGGCTGGTGCTTTTGCTTCCCATGCACTGCGGGAAAGAATTAGTGAGCGATCGCTGGAAATTTTTGATGTCGGCGCACGTTACCAAATGTATCATGCTCTAGCCTTATTGCTAGTAGCCGTCTTAATTAGCCGTACACCATCGCCGCCAACCACTTTGATAGCTAGTGGCTGGCTTTTCATCGTCGGTATCGCCATTTTTTCTGGCAGCTTGTACGCCCTCAGCTTAACTGGTATAAAAATCTTAGGTGCAATTACACCCTTGGGTGGTGTAGCCTTTATTTTAGGCTGGGGTGCTTTAGCGATCGCCGCTTGGAATTTGAAAATTGGTATGTGAAGCAGCAAAAATTCAGGGTGCGCTAGCCTACGGCATAACAAGTGAAGAATATGTAGACTTAACGTTTAAGCCTTAGTGGTGCAGAAAACTCCTGAAAGTCTTGATATTCAGGAATTCTTCCGAAAATGAAAGTTTCCATAGTTGAGGGCTGATCGAGGTAATTTTTCACGTATTTACCTGGTTTGAGAGCCTGCATTTTAAGATTTTCCAGCCTCTTGCCGAAAATTAAGACATTAGCTTACATGGCTGTTCATCCCCACCCAGAGCAACCTTTGTACGGCATGATCACCAATGGCAGCAGCTTTTTGTTTGTCAAAACTTTGGGTAAATAGTATGGTACTTCCGATATATTTGCCACGCGATCGCAACATCTCAACAATTTATCTGGAGTTTTAAAAATCTTAAAGCATTTGGGTAGAATTATTAGTGAATCTTAATTTTTTAACAGTATTTTTACGCTTATACAGAACCTCCTAATGTATTTTTTGACATACTCCCCCGAATCCGCTTTCGCGCTTCTTCGGTGGATTCTAGGCTCAAACAGCGATCGCAGGCGTAGCCCGACTTACAACAAGTAATATCACCAAAATTCCTATTTCTTATGTGGCCGAGGACGAGGAAAATTAGAAGATCGCTTGAAGTTCTCGACTGGTACATTTTTGAGTGCATTTCGCATAAAGTCACGCCATATAGGAGCAACTGTGCCACCACCTGTTGCGCCGTAACCTAGTCTTGTGTTGTCATCTCTTCCTACCCAGATCGCAGTTGTCAACTGTGGTACAGTACCCACAAACCAAACATCCCTTGCTGATGAAGTTGTTCCTGTCTTACCAGCAGCCGGACGACCTATAGCCGCCGCCCTACCTGTACCATTATTAATTACAGACTGCATCACATCAATCACAGATGCAGATGCCCAAGGATTTAAAACTAAACGGGGTTTAGGCGTATTGTCTCTCACGACATTGCCATTGCTATCAGTGACACGCATGATTAGTGTAGTCGGTGATTGCCAGCCATAATTAGCCAAAGTAGCGTAGGCACTAGCCATTTCCACAGGCGTTACACCAATTGCACCTAAAGGCAAAGACGTGACAGGTTTCATCGGACTCGTAATGCCCAAAGTCCGAGAGGTTTCAATAACTCTATTTAGACCTACAGCTTTGCCAAGTTTGATTGCCGGAATATTCCGAGATAGTGATAAAGCTGTGCGAATTGCTATTGCTCCCATGAAACTATGATCATAGTTGCGTGGAGAATACCAACCATTGCCATCACGATATCTGACTGGAGTATCCTGCACTATTGTATTGGGTGTGAACTTGCCGCTAGCAAAAGCAGCATAGTAAACAAACGGCTTAAAGGCAGACCCTGGCTGACGACGTGCTTGAGTTGCTCGGTTGAACTCGCTAGTTTTAGCATCTACACCACCGACTAAAGCTTTAATAAAATGGGTGCGCGGGTCAATAGCGACTAAAGCTATTTGATTATTTCTTAATCCTTGGCGTTTTAGCCTTTGATGCCAACGCTTGACCGTTTTGTTAGCCATCATTTGCAATTTAGCATCAACGGTTGTTTGCACCCGCAGTCCACCTTTCAGCAGTGCATCACGTCCAAACTTTTTCACCAACTCTTGCGCTACGGTATTAGTTATATAAGGTGCAGCACTACCTTCTAAAGTTCTCTTTTTATTCAGTTGAATCTTTTGCTTGAGAGCCTGATTATAATCCTGCTGGCTAATCCAGTTTAATTCCAGCATTCTAAACAGCACTTCTTTTTGTTTTTGTTTTGCTAATTCCAGGTTAATAAACGGACTGAAATTTTCTGGTGCTGGAAGCAATCCTGCCATCATCGCTGATTCAGCTAAGTTTAAATTTGCGGCTGACTTATTAAAGTAATAACGTGCAGCCATTTGGACACCATAATTGTTATCACCCCAATAAACTTGATTGAGATACAAATCCAATATCTCATCCTTACTGAGAACTTGTTCTAAACGAATTGCCAGCACCGCTTCTGCTATTTTCCTTGTAAAAGTACGCTCTTGAGATAAAAACAAGTTTTTCACCAATTGCATGGTGAGAGTAGAGCCACCTTCTTGCACTTCCCCAGCTTCCAAGTTAACCACTAAAGCACGCCCTACTCCAACAGGATCGATACCGTGATGGTTGTAAAAAGAACTATCCTCGCTGGCTAATACTGCCCGTTTTAGGTGAGGAGAAATTTTCTTTAAAGGAACTACTTCACGATTAACGTCCCCATGAATACTTGCCAATAACCTGCCTTTAATGTCATAGATATAAGTTGTTTCAGCAGGTACAAAATTTCTGATTGTTCTAACACTTGGTAAATCACGGAAACTAATAGCTAAACCAAGCAATCCCCCAGCTAGTACAGAACTTGTCAGCATGGTGATTGAGAAAAGGGTACAGCCGGTAAATTGACCCACCCCTTTCCAAAACTCTAAATTAGGCGAAGTCCGCATTTGCGGCTGCTTATCTTCAAAAGTTCTTAATGAAGACACGGCAATTTTATTTCCTCATTGAACTGCAATTTACTCAGCAAAGCCAAGCAAATAATTTTTGGCTACTGTTGATCTTTTGATAGCTATGAAGATTGATATATTCTTAGAAAACATAACTTAGTCAACTTTTAGATTATAAAGATTACTGAGTAGTATATCTTCTACTTAGAGGTAGAATTGGGTTATACCTCAGCAGTTTCCTCACCAAAACCATCCGCTTGGGCATGACGAAGTAGCGAGCGCAAGAAGGCTAAATGGAAATATATTGGACTTGATTGTTTTGATTTTCCGTTTCCTGAACCAGCAGCCCATCACCAGACGTTAGTTAACTCTCACAACCAATTCCATCCCTATCTCTATCGAACTCATGCGGATCTGGTTGATTCACTCTAAATCTGCGGTAAGGAATATCACGGCAATTCAAATCTGGCGAGTTCGGCGAAATACAAAAATCTGGGTAGGAGCGATGGCGTAACCGCCCAGCATAGCTGATCGCACTGCTGTTGCGTTTGTGTAATTTGTCTTTCTAGGAGTTGGGTTAGATACAAGAGCATTTCGTTTGCCCTTCCCTCCTCAAACTTATTTGTATGAGCTAGATTTACCAGAACTAATCCAGTACAGAGAAACTATTCTTCAAAGTAAACAAGCAAACTGCCATCGTCAGGCGATCGCTGCTGACTTAACACAGCCTTGGTCACATTTACTTGCGTTCTTTTTTGGTGACTGCGAGCAAAGAAGAAACATCTTTATAGTGACTATCTCTGTTGAATAATTCAGTAAATAACTTGTCGCTGGCAAACTTTACCGATTTAGTAGCTGTTAGATAGTCACGAATTTACGTACTAAAGTGAATAAAGGCTGTGCGGAACGCGATGAACCATACTGCAAGCGTGGCAAATAGGTAGAGGTAAAACCGAAGCATAACGAGATTGAATGTGCAATGGACAGCACTATGCAAGACACGAAACACAACAAACATCCACGCAGCATTCACGTACACTGCATCCACCTGTTTCGTAATGAACAGATACAGTACAAGTACATAAAACAGTACCGGAATCTCGAACAGGTTCTTCAGGTTATCAGATGGATTGGATACGCTTGGGGGTGAAATTTGTGCCAGCATATTAGGTACAGCTAGGTCTTGCGATTTGAGCTTTCTACTTGTGATCAAATGGATACGACGGATGTACATATACACCCAAACGAGGAATGTCAAAAACACTAATGCAAAGAGGGGACTAAAGATTGCGTCTTGTCTCATTAGTTCCTCTTAAATTTTCTCATTCTGCTGATGGGTAAGCAATAAATTGCGCTATACAAGACGTATATAATTTTTGATTGATTCTTATCTCAAAGTGGAATTGAGATTAAAGTTAATATAGACCCCGTACTACAATACTTCAAGACCTCAAAAGAGTACACTTGAGTCAACTTTACTAATGACTTTTCCCTTAAAACTGATTTTTGAAGCCATCAACCAAACCCGTAGTGAGCATGAACTACAATTGCAAGTCGTGCCGAAAATTGGGGAGTATTTTGCTGCAAAACGGTATTCCATCTTTTTTTTCGAGCAATTATTCTTGGCTGCCGATAAAAATCTTCAGAAAATTCTGAAAATTGCATTATCTATTGAACACAATCCCATAGCGCGTTATGTGGTAGAGCGTCATGCGCCTGTCCATGAAGCATTAGTGATGTCACCAAAAGCTTGGAAAATCATTTGCCCCCGCCCCGATCATTGGCACGTCATGGCAGGGCCAATCATTAACCGTCATCAATTAGTCGGTGTAATAGGTTGCACCCGTGAAAAATCAATGCCTGCCTTTGATACACAAAATCTCACCGATTTGAGTTCTATTTGTTTGCACCTATCTGTTTGGGCTGCAACAACTGATTCACAAATGACTTCCACAGCAAAGTCACAGCACCACCTTTTTCAAACTGATCGCTTAACACCTCGTGAGTTACAAATTGCTCAGTTGGTTGCTCTGGGGCTAACTAACGCAGAAATTGGGCATCAACTTTGCATTACTGAAAATTCTGTCAAGCAAGCCTTAAAGCGAATGTTTCGGAAACTTGAGGTTTCGTCTCGTACTCAGATGGTTACAGAACTTTTAGTTCCGACACATTATTCAGCAGGAATTAATTCAAATTCATTCAACTCGACACTAAACTTTCAGTCTAATCTCAATAAAGCATATTATTGAGATTAGATTGAAACTCTGTTTTAATCTAAACAATGAAAAATTAATGGTTTTGAGGATTTCTTATCCCGAACTTAGGTTAACGCCACAAAAAATCAAATATCTGCAAGAGCTTTAATAGCTGGCCCGTTAATAACTTTACCTTGGGCATCAAAGCGAGAACCGTGACAGGGACAATCCCATGTTTGCTCGGAAGAATTCCAACTCACAATACAATTGAGATGGGTACAAACTGCGGAATGTTGGTGTAGTGTACCACTTTCATCACGATAGGCAGCGATTTTAGTTAAACCATTCCTCACCACTGCGCCTGTACCTGGGGCAATTTTTTCTACGGAATCTACTTCTCCTGGTGTCACCCAATCTAAATATTGAGAAGCAACGTTGATATTTTCCGATATAAAATCACCAACTGCACCGACTCTAGCCCGTGATGGATCGTAAACTTCTGTCCAGGTGTTTTTGATCCCCAAAATCATATCTGATAACAGGATGCCGGCGATTGTACCGTGGGTCATCCCTAAACCAGAATCACCTGTAGTGATATAGATATTGTCTGCATCGAAAGGATTTTTACCTATATAAGCAATCCCATCATCAGCATTCATGACCTGACCTGACCAACGAAATAAAATTTCTGCCGCCGTTGGGAAGCGTTTTTGTGTCCATTTTTGGAGATTGGCATAACGTGCATCAGCATCATTAGCTTGGCCTGTTTTATGGTCTTCACCACCGACAATTAAAACATCATGTTGCTCATCTAAATTTTGCAGGCGCACATAATGATAAGGATCGAGAGTATCCCAATATAATGCTTGATTAACAGAACCACGAGGCACTTTTGCACCAATGACAAAGGTGATATAAGCAGCCTGCTTGAAGTGCATTGTAGCCACATTACTAATAGGAGAGTTGGTTGCTACGACTACAGCATCGGCAGTTACTACTTGACCATTGCTTGTTTCTACACGGGCTGTTGCACCACCCTCGATTTTTTCAACATGGGTATTACTATAAATTCTGCCGCCACGACGTTCTATAACTGCAACCAATCCCGTGAGATATTTGAGTGGGTCAAATTGCCCTTGTTGGGGAAAACGTAGACAGACACCTGTATCAAAACCTTCTAGCGGTGCTTGTTTCACGAGTTCGACATTACTAAGTCCAGCACGATGGGCAGCTGCTAATTCTCTCTCCATCTCATCTAAAGACTGAAGGTCTGGTAGAAAAAGATAGCCATCTAGTCGAACAAAGTCACAGTCGATATTTTCTTGAGTGGCGATCGCTTCTATAGTATTAATTGCTGTAGTATGACTTTCGGCAATCAATTTGGCACGTTCTTCACCGTGCATTTGCTCTAGTTCATAGTAGCGATAACTCAAAACGTTTGATAAATGTGCTGTTGTGCGTTCTGTTTGACCTCCACCTACAGGTCCATCATCTAGCACTACTACAGATTTACCCGCACCAGATAGCATATAGGCAGTTGACATCCCTGCAATACCCGCGCCGACAATACACACATCTGCATGGGTGTTTTCTACCAGCGCAGGTTGGACTGGTACTGTTGCCGTAGTCATCCAAATAGAAATAGTTTTTCCCGAATCACTTTGCATATTATAGAAGTTCAATCCTAAATTCCCTACTAGGAATGCTCAAGTTTTTCGCCTTTCTGCATCTACACTAGCAAGGTTGAGCCAATCTTAATACTATTTAGCTACTGCAAATTTTAGCGGGTTACTCTTATTGATTCTATCTCCAGTTAGATAGAATTATAGAATCTACCTTAATAAAGATGAAATAACAGTAAATATTCCTAAAAGGAATTCTCTAATTGTTGATCGTGCAAAGGTAAAGTGACTAAAAACTTAAAAACATTGATTATTTTCAGTCATTTTGTCTGAATCCACATCACTTTAGTACGCGGAGTAGTTCAATGGAATCTCTATAATAAAGTCTGTACTCTCTCCCGAAACAGAGTGACAAATCAATTTACCACTTAAGGAATCCTTAGATGTTAGAAAAACCCAAGGACAATTGGGGAATAAGAAAAACTGTTAACCAGGGATATATTAGGTTAAATAAAATAAAAGGTTGAATTATTAAACGGAGATTGTTAAGAATGTTCGTAAGGATTCAGGTGCTGGGGTATTGACAAGTGTGTGGGAGGGGAAACAGCACAATTGCCTGGATACCAGTTATTAAAGGTAATGCCCAATTACCTTTAATAACTGGAAAACTAAAAATCTTCTAGCTATTCACGAAAGTTGTCACGATTATATCCACATGAGCAACAGCTAAACGCTAAGAACATCGAAAGCTGGGTGCAGGGAAACTTGTACGCCCAAATTGAACAGAGAGGTGCGGCGGATGATACCGCCCATCGACTCTAACAAACCAAACCGTAAGCGGAGCTTATCGTAGATATCGCTCTTGTGGGTAGGCATCACACTTATTCAATTACCATCACCAGATGGAGTTAGAAAAGGAAAATTAATGATAGTTTGAAATGATTATAGTTCATCTTAACTCCCGAAGTGAATAACTCAGTATTAATTGCCCTGACCCTCACCGCGTCTATAGCCCTATCGCCAGTCAGCATTGGTGGTACTGCCCAAGGTTCAACTCAAGCCATCAAAATGTCTTCATTTAACCTCAGTTCCCAAAAATGGCAAAACCGCGTGCTATTAGTGTTTGCACCGTCTGTTAATAACCGTACCTATCAGCAACAGATGCAGTTATTTAACCAACACCAAAACGGTTTTACAGACCGGGATTTAGTTCTCGTTCAGGTTTTGGCAACAGATAAAAGCTATGCCAACGGACAGTTAATAGATGAATCTTCTGCTGCTAATTTGCGAAATGGCTTTGGGGTTGATAAAGAAAATTTCCGCGTTATTTTGGTAGGCAAAGATAGTGGTGTTAAGCGCAGTGATACTATACCAGTCCAGGCAACGGCAATTTTTGAGCAAATTGACGCTATGCCCATGCGCCAGCAAGAAATGCAACAGCGAGGCAGAAAGTAGCTATAAAATAAAATTGGCTCTCCCAGACTAGATATGTTAAATTAACAACAGAAATACCAATTGAGTAA
>NZ_CAWUDL010000112.1:0-14212 GCF_963920945.1 Anabaena sp. CCY 9402-a | reverse complement strand
CCACTCACTTTTTTTATTCTTAATACTGCTTAATCCTTAACCGAGAAGTATTGCGGTCGGTCATAGCACTCAACAGAGGGAAAACTATACGAATTTTTACAACAAAAACCCCGGTTTCTTCAAGAAACCGGGGTTATCACCGTTTATACTTAACTACTCTCTACTCTCTCATTGCCCACTTACTTACTTTCAGTAAAGTCAGCGTCAATCACATCATCACCGCCATCAGAGGGAGGAGTAGCACCGCCATCTTGAGGTTCAGCACCAGGAGCAGCACCACCAGCTTGCTGATAGATGTTGCTACCAACTGCAAACAATGCTTGTTGTAATTCTGGTGTCAACTTCTTGATTTGTTCGTCGTCTTCCTTCGCAACGGCTTCCCGCACTTCTTTTACCAAACCTTCCACCTTTTCTTTATCAGCAGCTGGCACTTTATCGCCTAATTCTTGCAGCTGCTTCTCTGCTTGGTAAGCCAAGGAGTCGGCTTGGTTCTTGCGTTCAATTTTCTCCCGACGGTCTTTATCCGAAGACGCATTTTGTTCGGCTTCACGCACCATCCGGTCAACGTCGGTTTTATCTAAGGTGGAAGCACCAGTAATACTGATAGATTGTTCCTTACCAGTACCTTTGTCCTTCGCGGCGACGTTGAGGATACCGTTAGCGTCGATATCGAAGGTTACTTCAATTTGGGGAACACCACGAGGTGCGGGAGGAATACCATCCAGGCGGAAAGTTCCTAAACTCTTGTTATCGTTAGCAAATTCCCGTTCCCCTTGAAGGACGTGAATTTCTACATTAGTTTGACCATCAACAGCAGTCGAGAAGACTTCTGATTTTTTGGTAGGAATAGTAGTGTTACGAGGAATAATCTTGGTCATCACACCACCCAAGGTTTCTACACCCAAGGATAGTGGTGATACGTCTAACAACAAGATACCTGTCACATCACCAGCCAGAACACCTGCTTGAATAGCTGCACCAACTGCCACAACTTCATCAGGGTTAACAGTTTGATTGGGTTCTTTACCCAGTACCCGCTTGACCACATCCTGCACTGCGGGAATACGGGTCGAACCACCAACTAATACGACTTCATCAATATTGCTCTTGTTTAACTTGGCATCTCTGAGAGCATTTTCTACGGGGATGCGGCAACGGTCAATTAAGTCCGAGCAAAGTTCTTCAAATGTGGCACGAGTTAAAGTCGTATCCAGGTGTTTTGGTCCATCCTGGGTAGCGGTGATAAATGGGAGGTTGATTTCTGCTTGAGTAACGCTAGAAAGCTCAATTTTAGCTTTTTCTGCGGCTTCAGTCAGACGTTGTAAAGCTTGTTTGTCTTTGCGGAGGTCGATACCTTCGTCTTTTCTAAATTGTTCAGCTAAGTAATCAACGATTTTTTTATCGAAGTCGTCACCACCAAGGTGGGTATCACCAGAAGTAGACAATACTTCAAACACGCCATCGCCTACTTCCAGAACAGATACGTCGAATGTACCACCACCTAAGTCAAATACCAGGATGGTTTCGTTGCTCTTTCTGTCGAAGCCGTAAGCTAAGGAAGCGGCTGTAGGCTCGTTGATAATCCGCATGACTTCAATGCCAGCGATTTTACCAGCATCTTTGGTGGCTTGACGTTGGGAGTCATTGAAGTAGGCAGGAACGGTGATTACGGCTTGGGTGACAGTTTCGCCTAAATACTTACTAGCGTCTTCCACTAGTTTACGGAGAACCTTCGCAGAAATTTCTTCTGGTGCAAATTGTTTACCAGAAGAGTCTAGCTTGACGTTACCGCCACTGCTGAGAACCTTATAAGAAACTTCTGTGGCTTCATTAGTAACTTCATCAAAGCGACGACCAATAAAACGCTTTACAGAGTAGAAAGTGTTTTCTGGGTTCATCACTGCTTGGCGTTTGGCAATTTGTCCTACCAAAGTGTCGCCATTTTTAGCAAACGCTACTACTGAGGGGGTGGTGCGAAACCCTTCAGCGTTAGCAATAACCGTTGGTGTACCACCTTCCATTACTGCGACGCAGGAGTTAGTTGTACCTAAATCAATTCCAACTACTTTTGCCATTTTCGGTGCTGGCTCCGTATAACTACAAATGAATGAATGGGAATATAAGAGATTTAATCTTTGAACCAACTAGTTAAAAAAGCAGTTCATTCAGCATCGATAACCTTTTGGAGTTGTAAATCCAAGTTACGCTGATATATATACTGAGCTTGTGTAGCCAGTCCATGAAGGGTGGTTTCCCGAACAATGGATGGGACGGTTAATTTTAAAGTATGTTTCTAGTTGGTTCATCGATTAAACTGCTTTCACTCTGTCTAATTTATGAGAATTAATACTTTGAGTAATTAGGGTCAACCGTAAAGTTAATGTGGTGTTTGCCGTCTTTAGATGTAAATCACCCCATAATGAGGCAAGATAAACCAGTGTTTATACTAAGTAATCGGACTCAAAGGCAAAAAAATGGCAGGTCTGATAGAATACAGATCCCGTTTTAGCAGAAGTAGGGTAGTAGGTCATCAAATTTGAATTGAGGGGTAAGCAAGTTTGTAGTGTTCGCGTAGCGTCTGTCTACGACACGCTCCGCGTTTCCTACGGAACACTGCGTGAACGCGCAGCGTCCCGCAGGGAACGTAGAGAGGACTTTAGTCCTTAGAAAAATCAGGACTAAAGTCCTTACTACAAACAGTCAAAACTAACTTGATAGACCAGTAGGGTGATTTTGGTTTTGATTGATGCGGGTTTTACAGATTTGCAGCCCGATTTGCTCGACTGTTCCCCTGAGTTCGCCTGTAAAATCGCCATATTCACTGGTAATGATGGCTGGTTGTCCTAGCTTCACTTCCATATATTCCAAGTCAGCACTTGTCTGCGGCGTAGCTGCGCTTAGAGCATTAGCGGGGCGGGAGCATCATAGCGAATTGGTTTAACCCCCTCCCTGCATCTCTTCAATTTCAAACAAGCTAATTAATACTCCCGCCAAGGGAATGGATAAGAAAACTCCCACCAATCCTGCAATCTTAGCTCCTACTA
The DNA here is from genome assembly GCF_963920945.1 of Anabaena sp. CCY 9402-a. Taxonomy (NCBI): domain Bacteria; kingdom Bacillati; phylum Cyanobacteriota; class Cyanophyceae; order Nostocales; family Nostocaceae; genus Anabaena; species Anabaena sp. CCY 9402-a. Next base: position 11,168 of record NZ_CAWUDL010000112.1, on the reverse strand, counting down.
ATAAGGCAAAAAACATAAAGACTGGATTCATGTTAATTGAGCCTTGCATAATTCGCGGCATGAGTAAGTTTTCTTCTACTTGCTGGAGAAGGACACAACCGATTAATACTTTTAGGCTTACCCAAATTCCTTGAGGTAAAACAATGAGAGAAACTAGAGCAATTCCGATTGTAGCTCCAATGCCAGGAATTAAATCAAATACACCTGCGATCGCTGCCAAAAATAGTGCATAAGGTAATTGCAAAATAATGAATATAATAAATATTGAAACTCCAAAAAACAAAGATAATAATAAGCGTCCCCAAAAAAAACCTAAAAAATTTTGTTGAATTGCTACTGTTATTTTATCTCGCATATTTTCTGGAAAAATCTTCAAAATAAAACGCCAAACTCTTTGACCATCTAGCAACATAAAAAAAGCTACGACTGCTATCAAAATCAAATCTACGAAATTAAATAGTAAATTCGGTATATTCACCAAACCATTACCAATGAATGATAGTACCTGATTTCGGAGTTCATTTTCTATAGCTTTAAAATCGACTCGAAAATTTAAATTCGTCAAAAAAGTTTGTAATCTATCTAATATACTAATGGCAGAATCTAGAAATTTAGGTGCTTGATTTGCTAGTTCTTGACCTTGAGATAGAATTGCAAAACCCAGTGTGGCTACCAACCCTAATACAATAAGTAAACTGAGTAAAAAAACAATTATAACTGCAATACTATGTGGTAGAAAACGCTCAGACCACCGTACTGGATAACTCAACAAAAATGCGAGAATAGCTGCAAAAATAAAAATAACGATTACTGTGGCAAAATAGCTTAATACTTGAATAATTCCCCAACCCAATGCAAAAAGTAATACATAGCGTATTAGCTTGGTATTATTTAATTGATCCCAGATTCTTTTAATAGTTTTTTCATTCATATATAAATATTTAATATAATAAAATTTTATTTTTTAAATAAAGTTTACCAGAGACTAAAACAGACATTCATTTAACTCTGTCCAGTAAAAAACTACTATCGCCATCCTATTTGATTTGTGAGACTTACGAAACTCAGAACCCCGATTTTTTGGCTCTCAGGAATGATTTAGCATTGCTATATTACCTCAAGGCAGAAGCCGAAAGTTAACGGATTTTGGATTTTGGATTGACCCCGATGGGGTATGGGGCTTTGAGTTTTTGGATTTTCTTCAATCTAAAATGGGCATCGGTCAAAAGAATTGGATTCCGGGCTTTTGTGCCATTTGATATGGTATGTTTAATTCGATTTGTGTTTAGATTAGTTTAGCCGCCGTCGGTGCGCCGGAGGCTTTAAACGCCTGTGGAGAACTTAGAAGACCTGGATTAACCCAGGCGGAGATCGTTGAAGCAGGAATCGCCTGACTAGAAGTCATGCGAGGTTCAAATCCTGTATCCTGTTGTTTCTCAGGCGTGCTATGGATTTTGAAAGCAAAGCCACTGCCCAAACTGCTACAGTACATAAGCCATTGGTATTGTTGCGCGATACTGAAGCGTTCATCCGTCGCCCTACAGTCGCCACACTTGCGCCAATTTTGCCTCCAAAGGTAAGTAATAGTTTACAAGCAGCCTCAATTCTAGCTGAGGACTCTTTACAGGAACTCTCAAAAATTGACTTAGAAACAATTAGTGATGTTGAATTACAACCAGCAAGGATCTTTGTTGGTTTAAGCTTTGTTGGGTTTGGGGCTTTGATGATTTTGGTATTATTGCTTTATTGCAATACTTTACACCCAAAAATGAGTACGATTGAGCAGATTCACAAATACTGGTATCAATATATTTGGTTTGTCAGTTTGGGTGTAACGGGAATGTTTCTTCTGGGTCGCGAAGCTATGCGTTCTCAGCAATTGAAAATGCAAAAATCTAAAAAACCTTAAAACGTATGTCCATTCATACCACTCATACCACGCAGAGACTATCACGAATATTTGGGGAATGATTCTATCTAAAGGATGAAAACAAACTAACCCAAATAAGCTTTAATCTTTAGAGTCCTCACAATTTACACTATTTTTTGATAAGTTTAAGGTGGAGTATAGACATTTATTGTTTTCACTCCCAATTCCTTGATCAATAGCGAAGGAACAAGCTATGAATACTGTTGTCAAATATGATATTGAGGTTATCAAGGATGAAGCCCGTCAATTAGTCTCCAAAAAACTTCTTAACCGTCAACAGCCAATTTATACTCTCTGTAAATATATTCCAGACCGTGATTGGCCATTCTTTGAGCTAGAGTTAGAAAAAAATGAATTTTTGCTCAGAGATAGAATTATTGACTTGTTAAGTCATGAAAAATGGGAAGAAGACTGAAGCATTAAACCATGATCCCCATTAATAGCATCCTTGATAAATTCACTTTACAAAATTAACCACAAAATTAGAACCCTCGAATCGATTCGAGGGTTTAAGCATTTTATCTGAAGTTGAAGTGACAGGTGAAAGAAGGGAGATGGAAAGAGTATTTATTGACAGATTACTCAGGACTCAGGATTCAGCACTCATAACTCTTTGATCAGATTGTTGCTGATCAAAACTATAAGAGAAATTACTGACAAGGATATCAACTAAAGAACCAGGAGTTTCTCTGTAAAAGACTGGCATATCTTGCCAACAGTGGCGGCAAAACCAGTGAACTTGAGAATTACGGATATGCCGTAAAAGTAAACTAGAACAACAAGGACAGTTAGTCATAACTTTAAATCCTCTTATTAAAGATTGATTGGAATTAACGTAATTCAAAGGAAAAGAGTTTTTCATAAAATAAGTATTTCTATCTAGAGAATAATGAGGAAATATGAGTTTTGTGTGAGTAAAACAATAATCAGCAATACTTCGTAACTTTTGTACATTAAAATTGAAGTTTTCAATTAAGAGTTAGGGGACAGATAATAGGCGACAGGTGAGAGAAGACAAGAAAGTAGAGGAAGCAGGAGAAGATAGGGAGGAAAAACCCAACATCCTCACAAGAAACTCAAATTTTCTTCCTATAAATAGAGTTGTGAGATTTAGGGTTTTTTACTGACCGCGCCATTTCTTACCGATTGACTCAGGACTTTGAATTATGTTTAACAAAATTTTAGTCGCACTGAACAACAATGACATGGGGCGGCAGGTTTTTGACAACGCCCTATATTTAGCCACAGCAAATAATGCAGAATTGTTGTTGTTACACGTTATCTCAGCTTTTGATGATAATTATCTCAACGCTTCGGCTATGGACACACAAACTCACTATGGGACTTCTCAGACTCATGGTGTGGAATATTATGTAGGTCAATGGGAAAATTTAAAGCAAGAGGGAATTGAATTTTTAACACTGCTAAATAATCAAGCGATCGCTAAAAACATAACAGCAGATTTTACTCAAGAACTTGGCGAACCCAGCCGGATTATATGTGACATTAGCCGGAGTTGGAACGCTGACTTAATTGTTTTAGGTCGTCGGGGACTAAGTGGATTAAGTGAATTTTTCCTAGGTAGCGTTAGCAATTATGTATTACATCATGCGCCCTGTTCTGTGTTAACAGTCCAAGGTTTAACTTCTGTGACTCCTGATAATTTCGTCGCAACATCAGCAATGTGAGAGGTTAGGAATATGGGGTTAAATGAGTAATGAGTAATGAGTAATGAGTAATGAGTAATGAGTAAATACCCATTACTTATTACTCATTTGGTAGACTAAGGAAAATTGCTAGAGGAAGCGTTGATGGCAAAAACAACCGGGGTGAAAAATGAAACGGAAACATCTGTACAAGAATTGCCTGTAGTTTCAGAGATTGAAGAGACTGTGACAACAGAAGATACGCCTGAAACAGTGGAAGATGTGCAGGATGTACAGGATGTTCAAGATATCGATGAAATCTTAAACTCTCTTAAAGGCTTACTGAGTGCTTTAGAAAAGCTGCAAAAAGTTCGGCAAGACGTGGGCGATATCAAACCTTTGATTGGGCGAATGCTAGACGGTGAACTAGTTGCTGGTGAAGAACTGGATCAACTCAAAACAGGCGTAAACAGTCTATCTCGTCTGGTTCGCGCCTATAGCGACCATCAAACAGCACTGACTAAAGCGCAACCTGCGAGGAATTTGCTCGATCAAGTGTTGAAAGTGTGAGGGAGAGGTGATAGGTGACAGGTGACAGGTGATAGGTGACAGGTGATAGGTGACAGGTGACAGGGGAGAGAGGAACTCATCCCCAATTACGTTAGCGTAGCGGGGCGCAGCCCATTACGAATTACGAATTGCGTAACAGTCGCCATTGCTTTCCAGCCTAAAAATTTACCTATAGGTTCTGCCCGTTGAATTGCTATGCGGGTGAAACTGCCGCCTAGTTTTTCATACCATTTATATAAGGTTTGCTCACCTTCTATAGTGACGACATTAGCAACTAAAAGTCCGCCGGGGCGTAATGCTTGCCAACAAATGTCAAATAATCCATCGGCTGTGACTCCACCACCAATAAAGATAGCGTCTGGTTGGGGTAAGTCTTTCAGGGCTGATGGTGCTTTCCCCTCAACGATTTTTAGATTGGGAGTACCCAAAGCGGCGGCATTATCAGCAATATATTGCAGTCTAGTAGAATTTTGTTCAATAGCGATCGCCTGACATCTGGGATGAGTTCGCATCCATTCTATCGATATCGAACCACAACCCGCGCCTACATCCCAAAGTAATTGTCCTGGTGTGGGTGCGAGGGTTGAGAGAGTCACAGCCCTGACTTCCCGTTTTGTTAGCTGTCCATCGTGGTGATAAGCATCGTCTGGTAATCCTGGTAGCCTAGATAAAGGTATAATTCCAGCATCAGCAAGACAATATACTGCGATCGCATTTAAATCAGCAATTTCTCTTTCCTCCCAACCTGTGGCTGTCCCTGTGATTATCCTTTCATGAACGCCACCCATCCGTTCCAAAACAGTGATTTGACTGCTACCAAAACCGCGCTGTCTCAGAATTTCCGCCACAACCCCTGGCGTATCTTTCCCTGCACTCAAAATTAACAACCGCGCACCAGGATAGATATAAGACTGAAGCAAAGCCGGCGGACGACCGCATAAACTCAAAGTTTCCACCTCAGTTAAAGACCATCCCAACCTGGAACAAGCGAGACTAAAAGCTGAAGGTGCAGGGATAATAGTCATTTCCGAAATGGGAATGTGTCGTATCAAAGTAGCACCCACCCCATAACACATAGGATCACCACTGGCTAATACACACACCGACCTACCCCGACGCTGAATAATTGCATCTATAGAACCACCAATAGGAGAAGACCAAGATATTTTCTCCCGTGTATCATCAGTAGGTAACATAGCCAAATGGCGATCGCCTCCCACAATTATCTCAGCTTCAGCCACCAGAGAACAAGCGATCGCACCCAATCCCGCCAACCCATCCTCACCAACACCTATAATAGACAGCCACTTCCCCCTCATAACCTCCTGCGTACCTCCGCGTTAACCTCTGCGATCCTCTGCGTTCCCCACCTTTCTCAAAACTTAAGTATTCAACAACACTATCAAACATAAATGTTGAAATTTAACTATAAATTTCCTGAAGAGTACCTAAATTAGTGTCAAATGAAATTAATTATACCTACTTAAGTAGTAGAGGACATAGATCATGCACTTACAAAACTTTATCAATCAAATATGCAAAACCATCGTTTTTACTTCCCTACCCCTAACATTTGTAGCTGTGATGCCCACCGCAGCGCAAGCAGCCAACTTCAGCAGCATATACGCTTTTGGTGATAGTCTTACCGATACAGGCAACTCCTCCGCAATCATACCAGGCCTTCCTCCCAGTCAGGTTGGTTACTTTAATGGGCGATTTTCTAACGGCCCCATCTGGTTAGATCAACTAGCATCGAAATTAGGATTACCCTTACCTCCAGTATCTCAACTTGCCGGCGGGAATAGCCCTACAGGTATTAACTTTGCTGTGAATAGTGCTACCACTGGTGATCAAAACACTTTTCCGATTCCTGGACTCCCTGGATACGTAGGATTAACACAACAAATTACTCAATTTATACAAGCGAATCCCATTGCTGATTCACAAGCACTTTATATCTTATGGGCTGGTGCAAACGATTACGTAGGTGCTGGAGTGACAAATCCCAACCAGCCAGTTGCTAATTTAGTTGGTGCGGTTGATACACTTTATAATTTTGGCGCACGCAATTTTTTAGTTGTTAATTTACCACTTTTGGGCAGCACACCAATTGCTACCAGTCAAGGTCAAGTAGTTTCTGAGGGACTGAATCAATTAAGTTTGGGACATAATTTCTTATTTTCTCAAGCTTTTGGGCAATCTAATCCTAACCAGCCTGGAATTAAGCTCAAAACATTGGATGCAGGTTCTATATTTCAACAAGCCATTATTACACCATCAAAGTTTAATTTGACAAATGTCAAAGATCCTTGCTTAATGAACTCTCCTCTATTTGCTAATCCTTCCTCACCACCACCCGAAATTTGTGACAATCCAGATGAGTATCTATTTTGGGATGCCCTACATCCTACCAGTGCTGCACATAAATTTATTGGCAACCTAGCTTATAAAACATTAGTTCCTGAGCCATCCATGATCTTATCTCAACTAGCAGTTGGTGCTGTTTTAGGATCTATAGCAGTTCGTAAGGGCAAACAAAGAAAAAATCAAGCCTCAGTAAAAAAACATCCATCTACAGAGTTGTCAGGTTAATCAAAATAATATGAAGCATTCAATTTTCTGAATGCCTGATCATGTTAAATTACTAAAACTTGAAGTTGGGAAACTCTGGTGAGATTCCGGGACTGTGCCGCAGCTGTAATAAAACAAAAAAGTTTTTGAGTCAGAATGCCAACTTCAAGAGATCGTCCGTCGTCTACTCCCTGCGTCGCACAGGGAAGGAGTTGGAGTTTTGCTGTCTGGTTCTACCCCTTGCCCTGGTTTATTTTATGCCACACCTGCCCAAGATGGAATCTTATCGCGCATCAGAATACCAGGGGGCATAATTAATAGTAAACAATGTCAGGCGATCGCAGATATCGCCGACAAATACGGCGGTGGCTACATAGACGTAACTAACCGCGCCAACCTGCAAATCCGAGAAATTCGCCAGGGGATAAAACCTGAAGTCCTCCAACAACTCCAGAACTTAGGATTAGGTTCTAACAACAGTGGTGTAGACCAAATCCGCAATATTATGACCAGTCCCACAGCTGGTATTGACCCTCAAGAACTCATTGATACCCGTCCCTTCGTCCAAAACTGGGACAACTACATTACCCAACATTCCACCTTATCAGGACTATCCGCAAAATTTAGCGTCTGTTTTGATGGTGGTGGTTTAGTTTCCGTTGGCGATCGCCCCAACGATATCACATTGAGCGCGGTAGCAATAGACAATAAAACCTACTTCCGCCTCTATCTCAGTGCAGGCGCAAAAGGCAAACCCCCCACCGACACCGGGATCTTAATATTACCAGAGCAATCCCTATCAGTCCTAGCCACCTTAACAGATATCTATCTAACTCACTCTCATCCTCTCTGCGCCTCTGCGCCTCTGCGTGAGAAAATCAATCCCCATACTCAACGTAAACCAAGACTCAGAGAAGTAATTAATCACCTGGGTTTAGATAATTATCTCCAACAAGTCCAGCAGCAATTATCATTTCCGTTGAGGAGAAGAAACCTAACCCCCCTACCCCCTTCCCTAGTAGGGAAGGGGGAGAAAGAGAAAAGTTTCTCCCTTGTAGGGGAGAGGTCAAACAACCAATATCACCACATCGGTATCCATTCTCAACGCCAACCAGGGTTATATTACATCGGCATAGTATTACCCCTAGGCCGCTTAGAAACGCAGCAACTACGAGGTTTAGCCGACTTATCCGAAAAATACAGTAATGGAACACTCCGACTTACCCCCTGGCAGAATGTACTACTAACAGACATTCCCCAACACAGACTGACTGAGGTTCAAAGAGAAATCACTGATTTAAAATTAGATGCCTCACCAACTAACATTAAAAGTGCCTTAGTAGCTTGTTCTGGTAATCAGGGGTGTGCAGCTGCGGCGACAGATACCAAAACTCACGCCTTAGTATTAGCAGACTATCTCCAATCCCGCGTCAACTTAGAACATCCCGTCAATATCCACCTGAGCGGCTGTGAAAAATCCTGCGCCCAGCATGGTAAAAGTGATATTGCTTTACTCGGTGTTAGTGAGGAACGCTATCAAGTCTATGTGGGAGACAGTAACCAAAAATTTGGACGTGAACTCTATGATGATGTAAGCTTTACCGACTTACCCGCCCTCATGGAGCAGATGTTAAATGTGTATAAAAACAAACGCTTAAATCCCGCCGAATCTTTTGGGGAATTTGCCAACCGCTACCCACCCGCCCAACTACAACAGTTATTTTCTCATCCGAACTCCATGCCTGAATACATCCGCGATGCCAATGAAATCTACCGTAATTCCTTCGCCATCATTCGTTCGGAAGCCAATCTAGATATACTACCCGCAGATGTAGCTAAAGTTGCAGTGCGTCTCATCCATGCCTGTGGAATGACGGATATCGTCACAGACCTAGGATATTCAGCAACGGCAGTACAGTCAGCCAGGGCAACACTAGCAGCAGGCGCACCGATTTTGTGTGATTGTCGCATGGTAGCTGACGGAGTGACAAGGAAACGCTTATCTGCCAATAACCAAGTTATCTGCACCCTCAATGAGCCAGAAGTCCCAGAATTAGCGAAAAAGTTAGGTAATACTAGGTCGGCGGCGGCTTTGGAATTATGGCAACCTTATCTAGAGGGGGCAGTTGTCGCCATTGGTAACGCACCCACAGCATTATTTAGATTACTGGAAATGCTAGATCAAGGATGTCCCAAACCTGCGGTAATTTTAGGTTTTCCCGTGGGGTTTGTGGGAGCAGCCGAATCAAAAGCCGCACTGGCAGCAGATAGCCGCAATGTACCATTTTTAACTTTACATGGTCGGCGCGGTGGCAGTGCGATCGCCGCAGCCGCAGTTAACGCCCTCGCAACGGAGGCAGAATAATTATGACAGCTAAAGGTCGTCTCTATGGAGTTGGTGTAGGGCCAGGAGATCCAGAACTATTGACCCTGAAAGCCTTGCGGCTATTGCGTGCTGCACCCGTGATTGCCTATCAGTCAGCCACAGATAAAGAGAGTATAGCGCGAGCGATCGTTTCTCAATATCTCACAGGCGAACAAATCGAAGTAGCCTATCACCTCCCCCGCGCCTTAGAACCAGAAAAAGCCCAGGAAATTTACGACCAAGAAGTTGCACCCATCGCCGCACATCTAGCAGCCGGAAGGGATGTAGTAGTAGTGTGTGAAGGCGACCCGTTTTTTTACGGCTCATTTATGTATGTATTTACACGCCTATCTGAACACTACCAAACGGAAGTCGTCCCCGGAGTATCTTCATTAATGGCGTGTGCTGTGTCCTTGGGTGTACCGTTCACCTACTACAACGATGTTCTCACAGTTTTACCTGCACCCCTCCCAGCCGAAGAACTCACCACAAAATTGCTGACAACTGATGCAGCAGCCATTATGAAACTCGGTCGCCACTTTACAAAGGTGCGAGATATCCTGTATAAATTAGGATTAGCATCACGGGCGTTATATATTGAACGGGCAACAACAGCACACCAAAGGATTGTACCCATAGATGAGGTTGATCCGGCTGAAGTACCTTACTTTGCCATGATTGTTATACCTAGTAAGAGTCGGTTATAGAAGTTTGGTAAAAATGGATTTCTACAGCCTATTTGATCAACTCATACCAGCTAAAAATATTTAGTATTTTTGTACTATGTAATAGCAATTATTGGTTAATATAGTATGTAGACGCGCTAATATGAGATTTATTTGCTATGTTAGTGAGCTTGATTCAGTTTGCGGGTCTGACCTATGATTAATTGTCTAGACGTGGCTCGCTACTTTATTGTGAGAGCCTACGAAGATGGTATCGAAGCAGAAATGACAAATATGAAAGTTCAAAAGCTTCTGTACTATTCACAAAGCTTGCATTTAGCCTTGTATAATCAGCCATTGTTTGATGAAGAAATTCAAGCATGGCGATACGGGCCTGTGTGTCCTCCTGCTTACGGGTTTTACAGTGAATTTGAAGCACAACAATTACCTATACCTGGACAAAAATTTCTATCACAGATTCCTGATGAGCAGAAAGAGGTTTTAGAAGAAATCTGGGAATATTTTGGTGGCTATCATGCTTACCGACTCAGTAATATGACTCATTTAGAGTTTCCGTGGATAAAAGCACGCAAGGGTTTATCTTCAGATGCTAGTTCAACTCAGCCAATTTTGCTGGAAGATATGAAGGCATTAGGTTATCAAAAGCTTGATTTAATAGAGCGTGAAAATCCTGCTTATGAGCCTATAATGTCTAAAGTGTTGGAAGACAGTTGTAATTCAGAATCCTCAACTCGTATTGCTAAAGGAGAAGTCCGTGACTGGCTCAACTCCCTTCTCGATTGAGAAATCTGATAATTTTCAGCGTTCTTTTAAAAAACTTGCAAAGTTTCATGGAAATGGTTTTGTTGAATTAGTCGCCCAGGTTTTGGAAGATTTGCTAGAAGACCCCTATCCCTACAACTCCCGTCAAGAACCTTTACCGGGAAAGATTCGACTACCTGAAGAATGGACATTTCATAAGTTGGAACTGAGATTTTCCAAGGGAGCTTCAGGACAAATTAGATTGATGTATTTGGTTAATGCTACTACCTCTACAATCAAGCTTGTTTGGATTTATGGGAGCATCCACTTTTGGAAGAAATACCGGGCGATTGGAAATCGCGGCTATACAAACAAAACCCGCCTGCGCGGGTTTCAGAGAGTCCGCGCAGGCGGACTTCGTTATGTGTAGCCCCAGACTTCTAGTCTGTTCGCGTAGCGTGCGCCTTAGCGCAGGGCTGCCGAAACAGGATGCTCCCGGATTTATAGTCATGAGCAGTTTACAAAACGTCCTGTCGATGCAGATTTGAAGAGTGTTATTCAAGAAATACTAGACTGCTAGCACAAGATGATATTTGTTCATCAGTAGACCTATCTTTAAAATAAATTTTATAGGAAAATAAACAGAGAAGATAAAAAAG
>NZ_CAWUDL010000111.1:0-14354 GCF_963920945.1 Anabaena sp. CCY 9402-a | reverse complement strand
TTACTCAATTGGTATTTCTGTTGTTAATTTAACATATCTAGTCTGGGAGAGCCATTTAGTTATGCGATTCTCAAAGTAACTAATCAAGCTCAAGAATATGCCAAATTTTTTCTATATTCTGGTTTATTAACCACTTTATTGTTAGTGGATGATTTTTTCTTACTGCATGAAGCTGTATTTCCCAAATATCATATTAGTGAACGTATAGTATATGCAATCTATATGATTTTGTTCTCCTCATTTTTCATGAGGTTTAGAAAAATTTTCAAAAAAACAGAATTTCTGATTCTTTTAGCTGCAATCCTATCTTTAGGGCTATCTATAATTTGTGACACTATATGGCAAGGAATACCTACTTTTATAGAGGATACATTTAAGTTGGTGGGAATTACTACTTGGGTAACTTATTTCGTGCGGCTATGTCTGCGCGAGATTAGTAGCATATTGAATGTTTCACCTTTAAAAGAGCAAGCATCTTCTCTGATTAGATAGACACACAGTATTTACTTTTCCTGAAAAGTCCAAACACCCTCATCCCACTCAGAAGTTGTTGGGGGTGATTGTAACCAATGCTGACAACGTAAAAGATACAACATCGCAGCTTTATCATGCTTATCTGCTGCTAAAACATTGGCAAATTCTGCTCTAGCTAAAGCAAATTCTTGTCGAAGATAATACTCACGACCTTTGTGATAATGCTCTATTACTTGTAATTTGTCGCTACCAATGGGATCTGAACGTAAACCCACTAATTCGTAGATAGCTACCGGCTCGTTTCTACCTTTAACACGAATGTAGTCTAGTTCTCGCGCCCAAATATGATTTTGGCAAGGTTTAAAAGTATTATCACTGAGAATAATATCGCAACCATATTGCTTACTCACACTTTCCAGGCGAGATCCTAAATTAACACCATCACCAATCGCAGTAAATTCCATCCGTTTACTAGAGCCGATATTACCACTAATGACAGTATCAGAATTAATGCCTATGCCAATATTAATTCTCGGTTTATTAGCAGCGTAGCGACGTTGATTAAATTCCTTTAAGCGATGGCGCATTTCGAGAGATGTTTGTACCGCCATCCAAGCGTGTTCTTCCAGAGGGAGAGGCGAACCAAACACAGCCATAATCGCATCACCAATGTATTTATCGAGAGTCCCTTTGTGTTTAAAAACAGCATCTACCATTGATTCAAAATATTCATTCAGCATACTTACCACTTCTTCCGCTTCCAGATTTTCTGTCAAAGTGGTGTAGCCACGAATATCCGAAAATAAAATCGAAACTTCCTTGCGATCGCCTCCAAGTTTAGCATCATCTAATTTCAACAATTCTTCTGCTAATTCTTGAGTCATGTAGCGGTACATTGTACTCTTGAGGCGTTTTTCATCACTGATATCTTCCATGACTACCAGTGCGCCACAAACTTGCTGTGGGTCGCTAGCATCAGCAATCGTATTAATCGATAAATTGATACTGTGTTTTTCTGGTGCTGAACCTATACTTAATAAGGTGCGGTCTGGATAATATTGCTGACGAAGCTTCAGGTCTTCACCGTGTAAAGCATTTCCATACCATTTACTAAAATCGCCTTCTTGAATGGCGATCGCCTCATTAATTAATTTACCTTCTAAACGGTCTTCATCAGCCAATCCCAATAACCGTTTAGCACTTTCATTCGCCGCAATAATTGCTCCTGCTTTATCTGTGGAAATTACACCATTAGAAAGACTCCGCAGAATATCCCGTTGCATTTGTTCTTGCTGCTTCACTTTGGCAAATAACTGGGCGTTTTGCAATGCTACCCCAGCTTGAATATTAAAAGCCTCCATAAATTCTTCATCATTGCGATCAAAACTTGCTTGGAAGCATTCAGGAGCTTGAGGCCAGTCAACCGGATTATAGTGTGGAAAATCCCCTGATTTCTTTTTATTGACTAATTGAGTCACGCCGATTAACTCTTGATCGGCGTTAAATACGGGCATACAAAGTAAACTACAGGTACGATAACCATTTTGCTGGTCAATTTGTTTGGCTGTTTCCGAGTCGGGATGGTTATACAAATCAAAAGGAATATTGAGTTTTTGACCAGAGGCTGCAACTATACCAGCAAAACCCTTACCGATAGGAACTCGTAACTCCCTAGTAGAACCATCATCTTGAGTAATTTTAGTCCATAGTTCATGGCGATCGCAGTCTATCAGCCATAAGGTACTGCGATCGGCGTTCATCAATTCCTTGGCTTCATCCATTACCCGTTTGAGGGTATCTTCCAAGTCTAGACTGCTTTGACTCAGAGACTTAACCGCCTTCATCATTGCAGCTGCGGCTCTTTGTTTTTGAGTCGCGATGTAAAAAGAACGTGACGACTCTAAAATCAGGCGAATAGAAGGGGCAAATTCCTGAAATAAGTCTTCATCAACACCAGTAAAGCCAATGGTATCAATGCGTTCTGCCAGTGGCGCATCATGATTATATGTAGACTTTAATTTGTTGAGTAACTGTAACACTGCTACTAATCGCCCTTGTTCATTCAGTAGCGGTAAGGCCAGCATTGTGTAGGTACGGTAGCCTGTAATTTTTTCTTTTTCTTGAGCAAATATAGAGCGTGGATCGTTATAAAAATCGAATGGAATATTAATTACTTTTCTAAAAGTAGCCACTTCGCCAGCGATTCCCTTATCGGCGGGGATACGAATTTCTAAAGAGCGATCGCCTTCTCCTTCAGCGACTATTGACCACAGTTCTTGTTTTTCTTCATCTAGTAAAAAGATAGTTGTCCGATCTGCTCCCAATAATTCCCCAGTTTTTAAGGTAATTGACTGCAACATTTCTTGCAGAATTGTTTCAAAACCCTGGGAATCTAACATCGACAGGGTTTGATGCACAATCTGTAATTTCTGCTCAACTTCTGTAACAACTTGTTTAAAAGTATCTTGAGTCAGGGGAGCTAGAAATGTCGAAATAGTCCCTTTCCGGCGGGCTAGAGTCCCCACTGGAGAAGCATTTACTGGCAAACCTTGATTTTCTTGATTGCGAACACCAATAATCAAATCAGCCGTCTCCCCAAAACTACGCTGTTGAGCTGACATAGGTAATTTTTGATATAGCAGGATTAAAAAGTTAGAAATTCAACTAAGTGTTGCAGATGCAACTAGTGATTAGCATTACCCACAGTTTAATCTGTTGTTAACTCAGCGTCATCCTGCTTTACTCCTTGTTTTACCCAATATCCACAGGAGCTGGCCGCATCTTTAAAAATTTATATACAACCACAACTACAGAAGATTGTAGTTAAAAAATATACTTTAATATGCAAGCGATAACTTGCTTGAATGGCTATACCTGTGGACTATAGATATATGATTCCCTATGACTGAGCAAAACTAACACTTCTCGGACGAACTTGTGAAATGATGTACTTAATAAGCTGCATCCCTTTAAACATCACGAGAGGTATCAATGAACTGGATTAAAGTGATTCCCCAAGATGAACTACCACCCAATGGGCGTAAAGTGGTAAAAGTTGAACAACGCAAAATCCTGTTAATTCACCACAACAATCAAGTTTTTGCAGTAGAAAATTCTTGTCCCCACCTCAAGCTACCCTTACAGAAGGGCAAAATCACAGATGATGGGGCTATTGTATGTCCCTTCCATCGTAGTGCCTTTGATCTAGCTACTGGTAATGCTCAAGACTGGACTCCCTTTCCTCCTGGTATCGGTAAATTGATGGGTATGGTTTCCAAAGAAAAAGCACTCTCCGTCTTCCCTACCCGCGTTGAAGAAGGTAGCATTTGGGTTAGTTTATAGAGTTTCTACAAGAACCCAACCTTAACACCCTCCTCGCTTACGCTGCGGTGTACACACAAGTCTAATAACCTAAACCTACAACGTTTTTATCCCCCCTAAACCCCCTTAAAAAAGGGGGAAATAGATTCAAAGTTCCCCTTAAAAAGGGGGATTTAGGGGGATCAGATGATTTGTGTATACACCGTAGCCCCGCTTGCGGGGAAGATGCTTTTCTCCTTTTTGTTCAACTACGAATTAGAGTAATCACCGCCAGAACCAAATTTCCAAGCATCAATCAAGCGATGCCAATAATATTGTTGTGTATTTGGCAAATTCTTAATCCATATTTCTAGTATGGTACTTATCGCAAATAAGGCAGAGTATAATCCTAAATTACTATAATGTAATAGCCAATCTAACAAGTTAATTAAACCCACCTGTGGGATAATTTTAGCAACTAAAACAGGATGATTTAAACCAGTTTTTACTAATGTTTGTGTCAGGGCGGAAAACTGCACTATATCTTGTAAAAATGGTTTTAGCACTGGCGTTCCTAACTGCTGCATTTCCGCAAATACCGCCGAGAGTAATTGGTTAATTTGCTCTGGTGGAATTGTCTGATTAACACTAACACTCATAGCTTTTTGAAATAACCAAGTCACACTCAAACTAGGTTGGTATGGTTGCAATTGTGCCAAAGCTTTTGCAGAAATCTGCTCAGTTTGTAATGCCTCTTCAATGCCAATTGTTAACCGCTTCAGGTGACGCACCATTGCACCGAAACCACCAAAACTTAAGGGGGACTGACTACCACTGCTATCTCCCACTGGTAAAATTCGATGCCAAGGGGTTTGGAGGGGACTTTGGCGATAAGTTGGGAAGAAACCAAACAAGGCGCGTTGAAATTTTAGTTGGCTCAATTCCACGCCTTGATATTCTGGTAATAAACGCAGATATTCTTCAAATAACGTTTCTAAGCCCAAACGTTGGGGATGGGCATCCATATAAGTAAATAAATAAGTTGTTCTACCATCTCTTGCGGGGAAAGCTTCCCAAAAATACTGACATTGATTCTGTAAAGAGGTGAATGATAATATTAAATCCCCAGCGTTATTTTCAGGGAAACCTTCGGCGCAACTTCCTACTACTAAACAAAGGGCATCTGGCTTTTTCCCTTGACGTGCTTCTTGGGTGATGGGGGAAAGATGTCCCATTGCATCGAGTAATAATTTGGCTTTGAATTGATTATTAACTATCACCCCATCTGGATGAACCACTACATCACTAAAGGGTGTATTTTCTAATAACTCTCCACCAACCGCGAGAAATTTCGTTTTCAATGTAGCTAATAAATAAACCGGATCTACACCGATATTTAAGACATCTTCTACCCAAACTTCTGCACCATCTTTAAATTTAACCCTAGCCGGATTATATTGTGTAGCGATCGCACTTGCCAATTCTGCCTCTGTTAGCAGGTTCAATTCTACAAAGACTTCTAACTCTTGACGGGAGATATTCCACTCCTGTTCTCTCCCCTGCAAAATACCCCTTTCCAGCAACGCCACCCGCAATCCCCGCACTGCTAAGGCGCAACCAATTAAGATCCCTAAAGTCCCACCACAGATAATTACGTCCCAGTCTACAGCACCTAAAGGCTGTTGATTTTCTTTGACTACTGAAGGGACTGGTGTGGTATTTTCTCTGATAGATTTGAGGATGCGATCGGCACTACGCAAACCGCCTAAAACATTACCAGGTAGTTGGTTGAGAATCTCTTCAGTCAGGGACATAACAGCTAATCTCTAGCAGAGTTCCTTGTATTAAAAGTAGCTTTAATTGAATTTAAATTTATTATATACATAATTTTAATACAATTTTTGCTGATTGTGTAAATGATGCCTGTTTTATTAATTAGCTCTTATTTTTTGTTTGTGATGAACAAATTTATTGCCAAGAAAATAAGACATTAAGTATATATTTTTATCGGCAAATCTGAAATATTTATAGTTGTCAGCTTATAGCTTATACATCCCTAGTTAATGGGCAACAGAAAAATAACAATAAAATCTGTCTTGAGTAAGAATATTCTTTTTTTAATTGAATAATAAAAAGATTTACTATATACTCAACTCGTGCCGATTTATAAGAAATAAGAACAGACAAAAAGTGCGAACTTAAGAGGACTTGCATATATGAAACTCCTCATAGAATGTGAGATAAAATTATGAGAATTGCCTTCATTGTCGGGAACTTTCCTGTCATATCAGAGACATTTATTTTAAATCAAGTTACAGGACTGATTGTTCGGGGACATAAAGTAGATATTTATGTCCATGAAAATAGGCAACTAAATAATTCTGCTAAGTTTCATCCAGATGTAGAAAAACACCGTCTGCTCAAGTTAACTCATCATAAACCGGACATTCCTAAAAATTACTTATATCGCTTTTTAAAAGGTCTAATATTAATCATTGCAAATTTTCATAAAAGCCCTTTGGTTCTGCTGCGATCGCTCAATATTTTCAAATACGGTAAACAAGCAGCTTCTTTGCGGTTACTGTATTTGGCAGTTCCGATGTTAAAATCTTTACCCTATGATATCATTCATTGCCAATTTGGAACATTTGCCTTAGAAGGGATGAATCTGCGTGATATTGGTGCTATCACAGGAAAGTTAATTACTTCATTTCGTGGCTATGATATCAGTTTATTTGTTCAACAACAGGGAGAAAATGTTTATGATTCACTATTTGCCAAAGGCGATTTTTTTCTCACCAACTGCGAATATTTCAGAGCCAGAGCTATCAAACTAGGTTGTGACACACAGAAAGTTTTAGTGCATGGTTCAGGAATAGATTGCCATCGTTTTCCTTACCAAGAAAGGTATCATAAGCCAGGTAGAAAAATCCGTATTGCTACAACTGGTCGTTTGATTGAAAAAAAAGGTATAGAATATAGCATTATTGCTGTAGCGAAAGTAGCTAAAATTTATCCCAATATTGAATATCACATCATTGGAGATGGAGAGTTAAAGGAAAACTTACAACAGCTAATCCACTCCTTGAATATTTCTGAGCAAGTCCAATTACTGGGATGGAAAACCCAGCCAGAAATCATTGATATTCTCGCACAATCTGATATTTTTATAGCCCCCAGCGTGACAGCTAAAAATGGTAATCAAGATGCCCCAGTTAATACGTTAAAAGAAGCCATGATTATGGGTTTACCAGTCATAGCTACTACTCACGGTGGTATTCCTGAACTAGTTCAAGATGCTATTTCTGGTTTTCTAGTTCCAGAACGGGATACTGATGCCATAGCAGAAAAGTTAACGTATCTCATAGAGCATCCAGAAATTTGGCCATCAATGGGTCGTGCTGGCCATACTTATGTCAAATGCCACTATGACATTAACAAGCTCAATGATGAGCTAGTGGAAATTTATCGCCACGTTATAACCAATAATTTACCTACTCCAGAGCCAGTCTTCGCTTCCACAGCAGCTATGAGATGAACCCTACAAAATTTATCAATCTTGATGCTGGCTGGAGCTATCCACAAATAGATCAATAATTTAAATTATCATGACAAACTCATCTGCGATCGCAACTCCCGACGTAACCATCATTGTTGCTCCACGAGAACGTTTCAGTTGCACCTGTGAAGCCCTAGAAAGTATTTATCAACACACTGATTATCCCTTTGAATTAATTTACGTAGATGGCGGTTCTCCCAGTCATATTCAAGATTATTTGGCACAGCAAGCACAACAAAAGCAATTTCAGCTAATTCGCACAGATTACTATCTTTCCCCAAACCATGCACGTAACCTTGCTTTGCGTCATGTCACCAGCAAGTATGTCGTATTTATTGATAACGATGTAGTAGTTACCCCCAACTGGCTCAAGCCTTTAGTTCAGTGTGCAGAAGACACAGGCGCAACTATAGTTAGTCCCCTAATTTGCCAAGGTAGTCCTTTACATACTGAAATACATTGTGCAGGTGGAGAATCGGGAATTAAGGTAGAAACTCAAGGCGAAATCATCAGACGACGGATGATTGAAAAGATTTATAAACAAGGGCGGAAGGTAGCAGATGTCCACCCCCAACTGCAACGTCAAAAAACTGGACTAGCAGAATTTCACTGCATGATGGTACGCACAGAAATATTCCAACAAATTGGTCTTTTGGATGAAGCATTGCTAAACACCAAAGAACACGTTGATTTGTGTATCTTAGTAGCCGAAGCTGGCGGTACAGTCTACCTCGAACCTGAATCTCTGATGACTTACGTCACAGACAAACCATTACAGCCAACAGACATAAGTTACTATATGCTGCGTTGGAGTGATGCTTGGGAACTAGCCAGTCTCAAACGCTTAAGTGAAAAGTGGAATCTTACCGAAGATGAGTATTTCAAAAACAAGTACAAACGCTTGGGATGGCGGCGACAAATGGCAATTATCAGTCCTTTTGTACGTAAACTCCCTATTGGTAAATTTGGCTGGCGCGTAGCTGGGAAGCTGTTGCTAACTATAGACAAAGTAGTTAACCGTTATATGACTACCCGCTATGCTCAAAAACATTTGCAAAATCTGCAATCCAAAGCCCTGATACCACCAGCAAAATCTGCAATCACAGCATCGTCCCGTGGTTGATAAACTCTCATGAGGTCTGACAATTATGCTACCGGAGATAGTCTATAAGCCTGAGAGTATGCTTAGGCATCCAATTCAATTATTAAGACTAATGTGGCGAGACTTGTTAGCTTCTCGTGAACTAGCTTGGCGATTGATGGTAAGGGATATAAATGCTCAATATCGGCAATCATTTTTAGGAATTGCTTGGGCTTTTTTACCACCAATTGTCATGGCTGCTAGTTTTACTCTCGCCAATGAAGCCAACGTGATTAATATTGGTGACACAGATTTACCCTACCCAGCTTATGTCATGTTCAGCACGGCATTATGGCAGACATTTGTGGAAGCTTTAAATGGGCCGGTGCAAGCAGTAGCAGTAGCAAAACCGATGTTAGCCAGAGTGAACTTCCCACGAGAAGCACTGCTTTTAGCCAAGGTGGGCGAAGTATTTTTTAACTTCGCTATTAAGCTAATTTTAATCGTGGGATTATTTATCTGGTTTCGCATTCCCACCAATTGGACAGTGATTTTAACTCCAATTCCATTGATTCACTTAGTTTTGTTGGGAACATTTATCGGGATTTTATTAGCTCCTTTAGGGATACTGTATCAAGATATATCTAAAGGATTATCTCTCATTACAGGCTTTTGGCTGTTCCTCACTCCTGTAATTTATCCTATTCCCAAAGCGGGACTATTTGGATGGTTAGTAAATTTTAACCCGGTGACTCCGCTACTAGTAACAACACGAGAATTAGCCACAACCGGAATAGTATCAAATCCTGCTGGTTTTTGGTCAGTCAGTGCAATTACTTTAGTAGCATTATTAATAACTTGGGTTGCATTCCGTTTGGCTATGCCTTTTGTGGTTGAGAGAGTTAGTTCTTAATGATGATTAAGTTAATAGAGCAAGAAACTTCCATAAATTCTCCAGATACTGATTTATTAATTTCAGTTGACCAAGTTTCTAAAAAATTCTGTAGAGACTTAAAGCAATCTTTATTATATGGTCTGCAAGATATTGCCACAGAGTTATCAGGAGGCAATAGAAAAAGTGATACTTTGCGCCAAAAAGAGTTTTGGGCGGTGAAAGATATCAGCTTTCAATTACGCCGGGGAGAAGCTCTTGGTTTAGTGGGTTCAAATGGAGCAGGTAAAAGCACACTACTACGCATTATCAGTGGTTTGATTAAACCTGATACTGGATGTGTAAAAGTTAGAGGTAGATTAGCTCCATTAATTGCTTTGGGCGCAGGGTTTAATCCTATTTTGACGGGGCGAGAAAATATCTATGCTAATATGTCAATTTTAGGTCTATCTACTAAGAAGATAGCAGCCAAATTTGAAGAAGTAATAGATTTTTCGGGAATTGGTGATGCGATTGATGCACCAGTACAAACATATAGTTCTGGTATGGCTGCTCGATTGGGTTTTGCTTGTGCAGTACATATTGAACCAGATATTTTATTAATTGATGAAGTATTAGCTGTTGGTGATATTAGCTTCAGGATGAAATGTTATCACAAGCTAGCAAAATTACGGGAAGCAGGTACAGCATTCATTTTAGTTTCTCATAACCCCCACGTTGTATTAAATGTCTGTGAAAATTCTCTTTATCTAGCTAAAGGTCAATTAATCAGTGCTGGTGAAACTGAAGCAGTAATTCGCCAATATGAAGAGGACTTATCTTTAGGTGGAGAAAATGCACCTCCAGGGGTAATGTTATTACCAGAAAAACCTCAGAGTTTGGGTGTAGATATTGTTTCTATATGTTTTAAAGATGATCAAGGAAATACAATCGAAGCTCCCCGTTGTGGTGAACCTACTTATCTTTGTGTAGAATGTCAAGTTCATCGTCCAGTCGAATCCGCTAACTTGGGCGTATTAATTTCTACTTTATCTGGACAAAATGAACGGGTTTTATATATGACTTCTGCCAGTGATAACGAAACTCTCAATCTCCTTCCTGGCAGAGTGGAAATCCAGATGCAAATGCCTTATTGTTGCCTATTACCTGGTATGTATAACGCCAAAATATATGTTAAAGAAGGCGTATGCTCATTTGATATTGTGGAATCTTATCGATTTGCTGTCAAAGCTGGAAAGGTTAGTAGTAAATCTTTGTTTTATCAACCTCGCATATGGCAGATGATTAGCAAAAATTGATGAACATTGAATGCGTGATATGTTAATAACTGATATCTTGCACTATTCTCAATAACCGTAGTTTGGGCAATGCCAATGAGGTAAAAGTTGGGGTTTCATGGCAGTAAAAACATTGCGGAATCCACAAAAATTGGCATTAAATAACTGGTGCAAGATGTGATGCAAGACATTTGAGATAAAATCAAGAGAAATCTATATTATGTCCCAATTAGTTTCAGTAATCATACCCTGTTTTAATGCTGAGAAGTGGTTAGCTGAAGCGATTGATAGCTGCTTACAACAAACCTATTCTCATCTGGAAATCATTGTCATTGATGACGGTTCTACAGATAACTCTTTGGAAATTATCAAAAGCTACGGCGATAAAATTATTTGGCGTAGTTATTTACATCAAGGCGGTAATTACGCTCGCAATCGAGGCTTTGATTTATCTCAGGGAAAATATATTCAATATTTAGATGCAGATGATTATATTTTACCTGAAAAGATAGAAAAACAGGTCAGTCTGTTAGAAGCTACAGGCGCAGATGTTGTTTATAGTGACTGGAGACATCAGCGTCATTTAGCTGATGGTTCTAGTGTTCTGGATAAAATAGAAATCTCTAAAACCCAAACAGATATTTTAGCGGCTTTACTAGCAAATTGGTGGGTGGCTTTGGCTGCTTTAATGTATAAGAGAAGTGCAGTAGAAAATAGTCGGGGATGGGATGAAAATTTACCCGCCGCGCAGGATAGAGATTTTTTCCTATCAGTGGTGATGAATGGAGGTAAAGTTGCGTACCAACCAGGCTGTTATGCTATCTACAGAAAATATGGTGCTGTGACAGTTTCGACTGCTTCTAAAAGTCGCTGGTTAAAAAGCCACCATCTAGTATTACAGAAAGTAGAACAGGAACTATTGCAAAGGAATCAACTTTCAATAAAGTACCGCCAGGCTTTAGCCAAATCATATTTTGAACTGGCTAGAGAAGCTTTATTTTTTGATTATTTCCAATATTTGATGTTCTTAGAAAAAGCTTTGGTAATATTTCCAGAGTTTAAAGCTAACAGTAAGAGGACAGTCTATCGGCTGGTGCAAGATATTTTAGGCTTTCGGCAAACTGAACGCATTGCCTGTACTGTCTTGTTTGTCAAAAAGCTTGTAAATTCTAGCTTTGCATATCCAAAAGAAAAATTTGGTATGACATCATAAACGTGGTGGTTATTGCACCCCAAATAATATTGTACCTGCTAGAAGCGATCGCAGTTAGGTTAACGATTAATTTTGGCATCGGCTGTGGCAATGTAGATATAGGTACACTCCCAGAATCTGCATTGTAGGAAATACTAATGAATCGCTCTAAAATTGTAGCAATTATCACGGGGGCAATTTCTGTTCTGTTAGCGATCGCTTATCTCATCGTTGTGCAAATATTAGACTATCGTGATATGCAGCCCGCCCCCATCAGTCAACTTCACCAATTATCAACAGTTATGGCTTTGGTAATTACATCTGTATTTTAGTTGCTAACCTAGAGACGCAGCGAATAGCGTCTCTATATTAATTTTTATAACCATAGATAAAATTCGATGCTTTGTATGGGTTAGCCATAAGTTAACCTATAGAATAGAGTCTATGATTAAAATCAGAAAATTGATTATATAAGAATTAATTAGAGTAGACATCGTAGATTTATTTTGTTAAATAATTCCTTTTTGGTAAATATAACGGTAAGCTTAAAACAATATTAAGCAAAAATAAATTCCCTTATCTACAATAATTTGCTGACTAGGAGCAAAGTTAAGTTTGCCCCCAGATTAGTTGATTTGTGCTGTAAATCCAGAGGTTAATTTCATGGCTCAGTTTCTACTAGAGACTGTTTGGCTAGTTCCGTGCTACGCCTTAATAGGTGGAATGTTGGCGATTCCTTGGTCGCCAGGACTCATTCGTAGAACGGGGCCAAGGCCAGCAGGTTATGTAAATCTAATCATGACATTTTTGGCGTTGCTTCATAGTGTCATAGCTTTACAAGCAACCTGGAATCAACCACCCCAAGAAGTATTTATACCTTGGCTATCAACCGCAGGTTTAAACCTGACTATCACCTTAGAAATTTCTGCGGTGAGTGTGGGTGCAATAGTGGTAATTACTAGCTTAAATTTGCTAGCACAAATTTTTGCGCTTGGTTACATGGAAATGGACTGGGGTTGGGGACGTTTCTATTCTTTATTGGGATTATTTGAAGCGGGATTATGCGCCTTAGTTCTATGCAATAATCTATTTTTTAGCTATGTAATTTTGGAAGTCTTGACTTTAGGAACATACCTATTAGTAGGCTTATGGTTCAGTCAACCTTTGGTAGTGACTGGTGCAAGAGATGCTTTTTTAACCAAGCGGGTAGGTGACTTATTCTTATTAATGGGAGTCTTGGGACTGTGGAATCTATCAGGTACTTGGAATTACACAGACTTAGCAGACTGGGCTGCTACTGCTCAAGTTGACCCCACTGTGATGGCATTGGTAGGTTTAGCTTTAGTAGCTGGGCCGATGGGTAAGTGCGCCCAGTTCCCTTTGCATCTGTGGTTAGATGAGGCAATGGAAGGCCCTGTCCCCAGCACAATTTTAAGGAATTCGGTAGTAGTTGCTAGTGGTGCGTGGGTACTAATTAAACTCCAACCTGTATTAACTTTATCGCCTGTAGTTTCGGCATTTATTGTTGCTATTGGTGCGGTTACAGCCATTGGTGCTTCCTTAATTGCGATCGCGCAGATTGATCTCAAACGCTGTTTATCTTATTCTGTTAGTGCTTACATGGGCTTAGTGTTCATTGCCGTAGGCGCACAGCAAGACGATGCAGCATTACTTTTGGTACTCACCCACGCTTTATCATCTGCACTCTTAGTCATGAGTACCGGTGGAATTGTTTGGAATAGCATCACTCAAGACTTAACTCAACTGGGTGGCTTATGGTCACGTCGCCCCATTTCCGGTTTAGCCTTTATTGTGGGAACTTTGGGGTTAATTGGCTTTCCCCCCTTGGGTAGCTTTTGGGCTTTGTTAAAACTAGCTGATGGCTTGTGGGGAAATTACCCTTGGTTAGTGGGAATTGTGATTGCAGTTAACACTTTAACAGCAGTGAGTTTAACCAGAGAATTTGGGTTAATTTTCGGTGGTAAAGTAAAACAAATGAGTGAGCGATCGCCTGAAGTTCACTGGCCGATGATATTACCCATGATGATTTTATTAGGCTTTGTTTTACATCTGCCTTTGGTGTTAAAAAGTTTATCATTACTACCCAGTTGGGCAGACCTCAATAAAGATGTTGCACTATTACTAATTTGGTCAAGTATTTTTGGTTGCAGTATTAGCGCAATCATTTATTTAGGCAATATTCCCAAGCCAGTCCGCCTACCTTGGAAACCTTTACAAGACTTGTTTGCTTACGATTTTTACACACCTAAACTCTATCGCATAACCATCATTTTCGGCGTTGCCCAACTTTCCAAATTTGCTGATATGATTGACCGTTTTGTAGTTGATGGCATTGTTAACTTAGTTGGTTTGTTTTCCCTATTAGGTGGGGAAGGTTTGAAGTACAGCACCAATGGACAAACTCAATTTTATGCCTTGACCGTGCTTTTAGGTGTAGGTGTTTTAGGCGCATGGGTAACTTGGCCATTCTGGGGAGTACAGTTTTTAAGTTTGATTTTTTAATAGTAATGAGTAATGAGTAATGAGTAATGAGTAATGAGTAATGAGTAATGAGTAAT
>NZ_CAWUDL010000110.1:0-14481 GCF_963920945.1 Anabaena sp. CCY 9402-a | reverse complement strand
CGACCTATATTCATCAATTCACTATTTTGTTATTCTGTCAATGCGTAAGTCCTATTGAATTACCTACTTAATTGAATCTTTATTCAATACTATCAAAAATTTGGTTTATACACAAAATCAATAAATTGTCAAGGCCAGTTTTCCAAAGATTGCTTCGCTACAAAACTGATCTTTCGTCGTGTGGTGCGATCGCGTAATTTGAGAAAGATATAGATCCAAACACTCCCAACACAGACGTTGATGACATGGAGTAAATCATGCCCCAACATCCCCTTGATATCAGTCACGAAGCAGTCACCGCCAAAATTGTTAACTTCACTGCTTTCAAAAACGCAGGTAGTAATAATATTCTCATGCCTTTTCCTTCCAAACTAGCCCGGAATCAGTTGAGTCAGGATCAGGTAAAACACAAAACTAAGTCTTACTTGCAAGATACCGAAAAGACTTTAAGAGCAGAAGTTGTTGCTTTGCAACAGGAATTGGCAATTGTACAACAGGAAAAAGCTAAATTAGAAAGTCTATTGAAACAGCAGGAAGAGACTAGAAAACTTCAACTCCAAGAGATGCAAATCGAAATTGATTTACATAAAGTCGCACACCAGGTAGCAGAAATTACTCAAACTGATTATTTTCAACAATTACAAATAGAAATTGCATCCCTTCGTAATACCAAGATATCTTAATTACGAATTACGAACTACGAATTACGAATTATTCCTCTATGTCTAAAATTATTGCGATTCACTCATTCCGTGGCGGGACAGGTAAATCTAACTTAACAGCAAATTTAGCGGTAACAATGGCACTACAAAATAAGCGAGTGGCAATTGTAGATACTGACCTGCAATCTCCTGGGATTCATGCTCTATTTGCTATTGATGAAACAATTACAGGTAAGACATTAAATGATTATTTATGGCATCGTAGTTCCATTGCTGATACTGCCTGTGATGTGACTTCTCATTTGGCGATCGCTCAAGGAAAGGTTTTCCTCATACCTTCAAGTATCAATGCTGACGAAATTGCCAAAATAATCAGCGAAGGATATAACGTTAGTTTACTGAATAGTGGATTAAAAAGATTAATTAAAGAGCTAGAGTTAGACTACTTATTTATTGATACTCACCCAGGACTTAGCCGAGAAACTTTATTATCTATAGCTATTTCTGACCTTTTGATTGTGATTATTCGTCCAGATCGTCAAGACTTTCAAGGTACTGCGGTAACAGTTAATATTGCTCGTCAACTTCAAGTCAGCAAGATGATGATGATCGTGAATAAAATACCCAGTCGCATGAATTTTTCATCGCTACATCAAAAAGTAGAAAGAACTTATAATGTCCCAGTTGCAGGTATGTTTCCACTTTCAGAAGATATGGCACAACTCGGTAGTAGTGGAATATTTTGTTTGCAATACCCTGAACATCCATTGACTCAAATGTTGCAACAGGTAGCAGAAAAAGCCAGTTAATAATTTAAAACTCGAATTTAAATAAATTAAAATCTTCAGATCACTTAGTTAAATAAATTTAAGATAATGACCGAAAGCATTCAAAAAGAAACAATAACATTTGAGACAGCTTTAAAAGTTGCAGATCAAGCAGTTTTTGCTAAGATTCAAAGACATCTAAAAAATATTGAAGTAGCTGTACTGCGGGGAGCTTTACTAGGGCAAAAATATGACAAAATTGCCGCAGAATGTGACTATGCTCCAGAGTATATTAAGCATGATGTGGGGCCAAAGTTATGGCAGATACTATCAGCTAGTTTAGGAGAAAAAGTCAGTAAAACTAATTTAATGGCTGTTTTAGCACAACGAGCTTCCAAAGAAATCAAAATTCAAGAATTTTCTCCCTCTCTCGCAGTAACCAATCCCCAACCCCTAGAATTAGAATCACCAGTTGGAGTCATACCATTGGACTCTGCTTTGTATATGGAACGTCCTCCGGTAGAGTCTCGCTGTTATGAAGAAATTACCAGAGATGGGGCATTAATCCGTATTAAAGCACCCAGTCAAATGGGTAAAACTTCTCTAATGGTAAGAATTTTAGCCCATGCTCAACAACAAAATTCATCAGTACGTACTGTAGCTTTGAGCTTACAGCGAGCTGAAAGTGCTATTTTTAATGACTTAGATAAATTCTTGCGTTGGTTTTGTGCTGCGATTACTCGTAAGCTTCAATTACCCCATCGAGTCGAGGATTATTGGAGCGCAACTTTTGGCAGTAAAAGCAACTGCACCGCTTATTTTGAAGACTGTGTGCTGCCAGATATTAATGGTGTTTTGGTCTTAGCTTTAGATCAAGTTGATGAGGTGTTTTTACATCCAGAAATTGCTGATGATTTCTTTACTTTATTGCGTTCTTGGTATGAAGAAGCAGCCTATGGAGATATCGGTAATCCTCTGTGGCAAAATTTGCGTTTGGTAATTGTTCATTCCACAGAAGTATATATTCCTCTAGATATTAATAAATCACCATTTAATGTGGGTTTAGCAATTGAATTACAAACATTTACACCTGTGCAAGTATGTAATTTAGCGCAACGTTATGGAATTCATTTATCTGAAAATGAGTTATCAGAATTGATGCAGCTTGTGGATGGACATCCGTATCTAATACAGCAAGCTTTGTATCATCTAGCGCAGCAAGACTTGACTTTCAAGCAGTTAATCCAAACAGCAGTTACAGATGCAGGCATTTATGACAATCACTTACATCGTCATTTACGTAGTCTACAAGAACATCCGCAATTAGCAGCAGCGTATGAAGAAGTAATCAAGTCATCAACACCTGTAGAGCTAGAACAGACTGTAGCATTTAAGCTCCACAGCATGGGCTTAGTCAAGCTGCAAGGAAATCAGGTGATATCGAGTTGTGAGCTATATCGGCATTATTTTGAAGAAGTCTTAAGAGCAACTGCTACACGTAATATGTAGATACGTGAGTGCTGGAGGCGATTTACCACAGCAGATGCTCGTATCAAATTGAAGCGACTTTATCCCTCAATTCAAACTTGATGCTCTACTACTCTTCTAGTGGTCATGTCTCGGTCAATTGTATTTTTATCAAGCCTAAATAAAAATCCTAGCTCACCCTCAAGAGCTAAATTAGTAAATCTTCTGTTGTTCATCCCACCTTGACATACTACAACTAATAAATGAGGTAAGAAAATATCGCACCCTTATCTCATTTTTAGTTTTTTGCATATTTACCAGCATTCTGGTATCAAAATGAATATGATAACAATTTTTATTCGTGATAAATACTGGTTTTTTTACCTTATATTAAACTTTATTTAGATAATTGTTAACCTTGTATCTGGTACATTATTGCAGGACTGTACAGGTATTCAGAGATTGAGAATGGTGCTGTCAGCACAAGGGCATCCAATGGAACGCTCAACATTTGAGTTAACAGCCAATCAACTTAGAGGGTCAGGTTCAATGCCATCAACGCCAGTACAGCAGAAAGTTCAGGCTCTTTGGACTGCCTTAGTTTTACTCAGCGTTTTCTTTTGCATAGAACTAAGCGCAGGAATTTGGAGTCATAGCTTATCTCTTTTAGCTGATGCTGAACACATTCTTTCAGATGTAGCAGCCTTGGGTTTAGCACTGGGTGCAGCCTGGTTATCTCAGTCTATATCCCAGCGAACAATATTTGGCCGCTATCGATTAGAAGTTCTGGCAGCTTTGATTAATGGTATCAGTTTAGCTGCTGTTGCTGGCTGGATCATTAAAGAAGCTTTGGTGCGTTTGCAATCTCCCGGCACAGAGATTCTTGGTGTACCAATGTTAACAACTGCCCTGATTGGTCTAGCTGTTAACGTTTTTAATGCTAGGTGTTTACACAAATGTAGCCATCATGACCTCAATATGAGAGGAGCTTTACTACATCTTTTAGCAGATGTAGCTAGTTCAGTGGGAGCAGTATTAGCAGCGATCGCAGTTATCTGGATGAATTGGACTTGGGCTGATGGTGTGATCAGTTTAATTGTGGCAGTTCTGATCGCTACATTTGCTGCCTATTTAGTGATTCAAAGTGTGCAATGCCTGCGTGGTCAGATTGCTGATGTCACCTGTATTTGTAATTTGGAAGCTGAAGATTGTCATAATCGCCAGCAGGCAGAAAAGCTATTATTTCCCACTTTAGAGGAGCTTGTGCGATGATTTCATTACTAAAACGCCATCGGCGTTCATTGGCGTGTTTTCTATCCGGTTTAGTAGTGGCGATTATATTTTCCTTTACCACACCAGATCAAAAACCAGCTACTGCTTCGGTACAAATTCCCACCCAAGTTGCGGCTCAACCTATGTTGCTAGGTCATCCAGATTTTTATTATAGTCACGAAGAATCCAACTTCTATCAATACCAATAGTTAACCAAAAATACAAATTCTCCCAAACAAAGCTCCAGACTAAAATTCTTAATTACGAATTACGTAAAGCCTGCGGCATAGCTGCGCTTAGAGCGGAGCGGGGCGGGAGCATCGTTGCGAATTACGAATTTAATTAACTCCAAGGCATACAGCAATGACTTCATATTTAGAAAAGTACAGGCGAGTGCTAGCACTTGCTATGGCTAGCCTTTTTTGTGCCATTTTATTGGTATTTGGTAATCCTGGCATTGAATCCGCCCTAGCTGCCGGTAATGGGATTAACGTCATCATCATGATTGGTGATGGTATGGGCTGGAATATGGCTAGAGCCGCAGCTTTGGCTAAAGGCGCACCCTTTTACACCAGTGGTAAAGGTTCAGGTCTGAGCTTTCAAAAACTCACTGGATATGGCTTGGTAACAACCTACGGTACAACCGTTCAAGGAAGTACACCCGCCAACCCTACAAATCAGACACATTCCAGTGGTAACTCTGCTTTAGATGGGTCTAATCCATTTACAGGTTTGAGTAATGTTCGTCCTGGTTTTTCCTTCCAACCTACTCCCTTTAACCCAGGCGATCGCGCCGATGGTAACAGCCTAGCACCAGGTAACTTAGTAGGTTTCGATGTAAGTCAAGGTGGCCCCGCTCCTTGGATTCCTCTATCTCCCGCTAACGCTGGTAGATACGATAAAGATTACATCAAATATAGCTACCCCGACTCTGCTAACACCGCTACTACTCTCTACACAGGTGTTAAGAGCTATAACAATGCTATGGGTGTAGATGTATACGAAAATAAATTAAAAACCATCCTAGAAATTGCTCAAGAACAAGGCAAAGCTACGGGATTAGTAACTTCTGTACCCATTAGCCATGCTACACCAGGGGCGGCTGCTTCTTTCGTCAATCGTCGTAGTAAGTATGACAGTATTTACGACCCCACTAAGACCAACCAAGATAGTATTTTGCAACAGATATTGCTGAACTTTCAGCCTAATGTCCTGTTGGGTGCTGGTCATCCTCTAGATATGCAAAATAGAAGCGGCACAAGCCCAGCTTATGACTATACATACATCACTCAAGATACCTACGAGCATCTGAGAGATAACCCCAGTCCTACATCCAACCGTTACGGCTATAACTTTTTGGAACGTAGCCCGAACGCAACTCAAACCCTACTCAACACAGCCGCTAGTGTTGACCCCAATAACGGCGGTAAATTATTTGGTCTATACGGTGCGCGGGGACAAAATGGTAATCTTCCTACCAGTTCCTCTAAGGGAGACTACAGCACCACAGGTCTAGATAACTTCTCTCTCTATAGCTCTGTTGTCAGAGGTGGAACGCCAGCTACTTGTCCATCAGGGAAGATAATTCCTGGCTCAATCAGTGACTGTGTTCCTGTTCTGGATGCCGACGGCAACCCCGTGAGTGGCCCTACACCTGATACAGTTCGTCCTCTGGCTTCTAGTGAAACAGATGCTAGCTTTGTTGCTAGAGAAGTCAACGAGAACCCCACATTAGCAGATTTGACCCAAGCTGCTCTGAAGGTTTTAGGTAAAGATAAAGACGGCTTCTGGCTCATGGTTGAAGGTGGTGATATCGACTGGTCAGCCCATGACGACAACATGGATAACCTCATCGGTACGATGAATGACTTTGATAAGGCAGTTCAAGAAGTTATTAGCTGGGTGAATAAAAATGGTGGTTGGAGCAAGAATTTACTCCTCGTAACGGCTGACCATGACCATTATTTAACTCTCAATAATGATTTTGTCTCAAAACTGACTCCTAATGCTAATCCTAACTTGGCTAGAGGGTTGAAGTATAACGCCAAAGAAATCACCTACAATAAACACAACCCTCAAGATGCTGGTCACTTCTGGGGTTCTGACCCTACTCAAAAGTATCTTTGGGGTAGCCACACCAGCCGACTTGTACCTGTTTACTTCCAAGGTGCTTACTCTTCAAGTCTGATTCGTTCCTTGGGGCAAAAAGTCCAGTTTACAGATAGTTCTGGGACTTACACCGCACCTGGAATTCGGGGTGTAGTTGACCAAAGCCATATCTTCCAAGCCATGAAAACTGCTCTGACAAGTCCAGCATTATGAAGAGTTCCGAGTGCTGAGTTCCGAGTGCTGAGTTCCGTTAGCGGTAGCGGGGCGTTTAGCCTGTGCTGAGTGCAGTAAACAATTTACTTTTCACCCTCTTTCACCAAGAGCAAAAAAATGATTAATGCCATCTTCAAAAAGCTAGCTGTTGCTACAGCAGGAACTACTCTGATATTTATCTTGGGGGAAGTTCTACCAGCCCAAGCTGCAAACATCTCTTATAACTTCTCTAATGCTGATCAGACTCTCACTGGCTATTTTTCTTTTGATCAAGCGGCGGCTGCGGATCAATTTGTAGAGGTTTCAGAAGGTTTAAAGATTGTTGCTAACTACAATGGTCAAACCGTCACTGAAGCAGATGATCCACTAGCATCAGTTTGGACTGACTTTTTGGGACAAATTCCCCGTGGGCAAGGATTGGGTTTGCAATATGTAGTGTCAGATCAATTCTCTGTATTTGGTGACACCTATCTAAATGCTGATGCGACTGATGATCAATCTGTAAATTACAGTCGTGTTCCAGAACCTGGTTCTATGCTGGGATTGTCTATTGTGGGATTAGGTTTATTGTTGGGTAGAAAGAGACAATCTTCTCCATCAATAAACTAGGATTTGATGGTTTGTAGTCAGGACTTTAGGGACTTCCAACTAAAAAAATGTTCCAATCTGTAGGGTGTGTCAGTGTGAGAAACCTTTGCTATGCCCAGATATTATTTGTACTGACGCACCCTACGAACAGTCAATTTGGGATAATTTAATTTTTGGAAGTCCCTTAGTGCTAAGAAAATAAGGACTAAAGTCCTTACTACGAACTTAATTGACTACTTATCGATTAACTTCGCAACATTTTTGAGGATATTCATTGGGGTTTGCTGTTTGAGGATCTGCATTTCTGATTCATTTTTTACGAGTAAAGCACCGGCGAACCCTAACGAGTTGACAGAAATAGATTGGAAATTTTCTTGCGATCGCGGTACGATTAACATCCATTCTCTAGTTGCTAGCAAGTTATAAGCACCTGATTGTCTGTCACCATTAATTGCGCCTAAACCTACAGATCGCAGTAAGTTGTGATAAATTTCTAAGGTAACTTTAGCCCCTGTGAATGGTGACTCTACCCATACAGGATCTAACTTAGCAAAAGCATGGACAAATGGTAGTCCTGGTATAGTTGCGATCGCATCTTGAAATTTGACTGAGGCTAAAAGGGGTGTGATGGGTGTCTGCGTTCCTGAAGGTGTCAGAGGTAGGGGTACAAGTTGTAAATGTTTATGTCGCTGACTTGCGCCTGCATTTTTACCAGCGTTGTAGAATACTAAACCATCAATTCCGGCCAGACACGCCCACATAGCTGTAAAGTCTGCTAGGGTGAGCCAGCTTTCCTGCTCTTCAAAGGCGCGGGTGATAATTAATAAGTGATAATCAACAACGTTGAATTTATTTAAAATACATACATGAGTATCAGAAATATCGGCTACAAATAAGTCTTCCTCGTAGGGTAGGAAGGGATTAAACTCTTTACCAGTAGCTTGGGTTTTTTGGTCTTGTTGTTTTTTGGCAGTATTTTTACGTTTAAGGTTAGATAAAATTCGGACTAAAAATTTAACACCATCCTGCTCGACAAATTCAAACTCCGTCGGGATGGATAGCAGCGCACCACATCCTAAAGCATGGTTGGTTCGTTTTTTAACACTGTCCCATAATGTGCTGGGTTGCAGTAATATATCTTTTTCTGGCATAGTTACGTATGTTTGCAGTCTCGCTACTCACCAGATTTTAAGGCTTTCAGCTTCTAAACACCATCTAAAATTGCTAGAAGATCATCAATATCAGTAGACCGAAAAGTTGTGTTGCAATAAATTAAGCGAAGTAAATAGTGATGAATGACCAAGAAAATCTGAAAATCCCTAGTGTTGTTCAAAACATATTGTCCGAAACTATCAAAATCGGCTTTCAAATGACATCCGAGCTATCAACAGGCTCGCTACTGAGGACTTTAGCCGCGAGTAAGCCTGATGGGAATTTTCTAGATATTGGCACTGGTACAGGTGTTTCTACAGCCTGGTTACTGGATGGCATGGACAGGAACTCAAAAATTATTACAGTTGAAAATGACAACACAGTAGTTTCTATTGCTCAAAAATATTTAGGAGATGATCCACGAATTTCTTTTGATATTCAGAATGCAGGAGCATTTCTGGAGCAGATTGAACAAACAGGTGAGCAGTTCGATTTGATCTTTGCTGATACATGGGCAGGAAAGTACACTCATCTTGAAGCTGCACTTCACATTCTTAAGCCTGGTGGTTTATACATTATTGATGATATGCTGCCTCAGACAAACTGGCCGGAAGGTCATGAGTTAAAAGTTGCTGCGTTGATTGCACAGTTAGAACAGAGGCAGGATATGCTTCTCACAAAACTTAACTGGTCAAGTGGAATTATTATAGCTACAAAACAAGCACGATAAATTTAACAAGGGATTATGTGTTACGGTTCGGAAGAGGGTAGGAGTTTGGCGATCGCTGACACATCCATACTAGTTATACTAGCTACCTGTTCCACAGTCATACCACTTGCTAGCAAGTTGCTAGCCGTTTGTAATAATTTTGACTCAGCCCTATCTGCACGTTGCTGCTCCTGTTCTGCTCGTTGGTGTTCTTGTTCTGCGCGTTGGCATTCTTGTTCTGCGCGTTGGCGTTCTTGTTCTTCCGGTGTCGGGAGTAATTCTCCATCAATAGTTGCCCAGCGTAGCCAAGTTGCGTCTATGCCTTTGTAGTTTCCTTGCCAACGCTGCAAGGCTAACCCTAATGATTCACTGAATAATTGATTGCGATTGTTGGCTACTAAGGGTTGGTAAACTCTTTGTTGGATAGAAAAGCCAGCCCAATCATCTGGGTTAAAGGGGTCATACCAAAAATATTCCGGTACGCGCATTTGATTTTGATAAATCAGCTTTTTCTCGTTTTTGTCTGTGGCGGCGGTGCTGTCTGAAAGCAGCTCAATAACTACATCAGGTGCTTTTCCTTCTTCCCAAACCACCCAACTTTTGCGTTCACCTTTGGGTACACCTAACACTATAAAAAAGTCTGGGCCTTTAAAGTCTTTATTTCGTACTTGCGCCAGACTGTAGTAGACAAACATATTTCCCCCGACAAACCCATCTTCGCGGTGTGACAACCAAGGAATTAAGGCATCTATCAGTAAGTCCATCTGGGCTTTGTGCCTTGCGCTTTCCATTGGGACACCATCATCATAGGGAAGTTCTGTTTCAGAAGGTGGAAGTTCAATTAGAGTTGTTTTTGACATGGCTGTTCACCAGTGGGTAGCCCGCAGCGAATATATCTATATTATCGGAAAGAATAGTCAAAAGTTATTGATTATCAGGTTCAACACCAAGCGATCGCAATTGTGCCATTAATCTTTCAGCACGTTGTTTTTCTTGGTCAGCACGCTGTCTTTCTTGTTCTACAGGAGTTAACACCCAGTTCCCCGTTTCATCATACCAGCGTAACCAAGATTGTTCGACATCTTGATAACTACCCTGCCAAACGCCCAAACCTAACTGAACTTCTGGTATCCAAAAGCGTGATTCACCTAGTTCTATCTCAGAGTAACTACCACCATCTAATTTAAACATCCTAAATTCATATTTGTAGCGGTCAAAAATAGCGTAATAGGGAATACGCAAACTCTTTTCATAGACTTCCCATTTCCTTGGGGGTTGCTCAACATCCCGCAATGTTTGCCCTAAGTCTTCCTTTTCAGTACCAGGAGATAACAACTCCACCACAATGAAAGGATTAACCCCTTCTTGCCAAACTACATAACTTAAACGTAAATCCCGTTGTTCATACAGTCGGGAAACACCCAAAACAGCAAACCAATCTGGTCGCTTATACCATAGTGGATGGCGTGGGTCATAGTAAAGATTTAAATCGCTGGCAGTAAATAGCTCGTCGCTGGGGTAATTTGGCGGACGAAAGGTTTCGTCTAATAGACGGGGTTGCAACAAATGAAACTGATCGGGCAAACCAGGTTCTCCAGGATCTTCGCTCTTGAGATCATACATCGTCGGTAATACTTCTTTTGGGGAAAGTGGCGGGTCAGTTTGATACATAGTGCAACAGTCCTGACTATGAGACTCTTCTATTGTAAGGATTTTAGTCCTGATTAGTCTCAGATGTGAATAACTGTCCATCCCTCACCACGCACCTTGCTGTCTTAACGAAACAACGACTTACTTTGAGGCATTTACCAACGGGAAACTTGATCAAGCACACTACCATTGGCGGCGACTAATTGAATTTGCAATGGCATTTGTCCTGCGGCGTGGGTAGAACAACTTAAACAGGGGTCAAAAGCACGAATTCCGGCTTCGACACGGTTGAGCATCCCTTCAGGAATTTCTGTACCTTGAATAAAATGTCTGGCAATTTGAGCAACTGTACGATTCATCGCCAGATTATTTTGACCAGTCGCAATGATTAAATTGACTTTTTGCAATAAGCCATTTTCATCTACTTGATAATGATGAAATAATGTGCCGCGTGGTGCTTCACTGACACCAACACCTTCTAATTGATTCACGCCGGCCTCTGCACGTAATCGACTTGATAGTATATCTGGGTGATCAAGAAAGATTTCGATGTATTCAATACAGGCGAGAATTTCAATTAAGCGGGCATAATGATAGAAAAATGAGGATGTGACTGTACCTTGAGCGTGTTGGCGAAATTCCCGCAATTCTTTGTCTGCTAGAGTTGTGCCAATAGAACTACAAATATTTAAGCGTGCTAGCGGCCCTACCCGATACATCCCACTATCTAAACGACAATGACCATTGTCATCTGGATAACCCAAGGGGCGATAATAGGGTGATTTTAAATAAGAATCTGGTTGGACTGCCTCCCCAATAAATTCCTGATAGCGTGTGGGGTCAAGTTTATCGGCAATGATATTACCACTACTATCAACAAATCGGATATGTCCGTCGTAGGTTTCCCATAAACCGTCAGGGGTGACTAAACCCATAAACAAGCTAGGGAAATTGCCAAAGGTTTGCACTTCTTTTTGATAGTCTTTTAACAGCCCCTTGAATTTCTCCAAAGCATCTAAGGTAGTAGCTTTTGCTTCGGGGATACGCTGCTGAATGTGGGTGCGTGCTTCTGGTGTAAGAGGTTCTCTCACACCCCCAGGAACAGCCCAAGCTGGATGAATTTTTGCCCCTCCCAATAATTCAATAATTTCTTGTCCAAATTGACGGAGACGGATACCACCACGAGCTAATTCTGGTTCGGCGGCGATTAAGCCAAACACATTGCGCTTTACGGGGTCACTATCCATACCCAGTAATAAATCAGGGGCGGTGAGGTGAAAGAAACTCAGCGCATGGGACTGGATAATTT
Source organism: Anabaena sp. CCY 9402-a (assembly GCF_963920945.1). Lineage (NCBI taxonomy): Bacteria > Bacillati > Cyanobacteriota > Cyanophyceae > Nostocales > Nostocaceae > Anabaena > Anabaena sp. CCY 9402-a. The sequence goes on along the minus strand of NZ_CAWUDL010000110.1, from coordinate 2,583 downwards.
GCCCCCAATTCATCAGACGGCGGAGTTTAGCTGCCACTGGGGGGATGGTAACTGCTAAAATGCGATCGCCTGCTTTTGCTGAAGCTAGCAAGTGACTCACCGGACAAATACCACAGACACGCGCCGTAATTCCAGGCATTTCCCACAGTGGGCGACCTTCACAAAATTTTTCAAAGCCGCGAAATTCAGTGACATGAAACCGCGCATCGCTGACTTGTCCGGTATCGTCTAGGTAAATACTGATTTTCGCGTGGCCTTCAATCCGGGTAACGGGGTCGATGACAATTCGTTTAGACATAAGGAACAGGGAGGGGACAGGTGACAGGTGACAGGTGACAGGTGACAGGTGACAGGTGAAATGTGGCAATAGAGGAGTAAGGAGGTAGAAGTTATTCAATTTTGAATTTTGAATTGATACGCCCATTACCCAAACTTAATAAACTCTCGTCCAGCTAGATGGGGTATTTCTCCACGCAATAGCGGTTCTAGGGCGGCGTGAATACGTGTGGCTGAGGGTGGACAACCGGGTAAATAAATGTCAACGGGTACTATTGTATGTACTGGTGTTACTTGATCTAGTAACGGGGGTACAATACCTGGTTCGTGGGGAATTTGAGGATAAAGATCAGCTGTTTGGATGTAAGAACGTTCCAGAACTGGTTCAGGACTACCCAAAGGATTACGTAAACCGGTGACATTAGCAGTTACAGCACAGTCACCAAAGGAAATTAATATTTGAGAATATTTCCTAACAATCTGGATAGTTTCTAAGTGTTCTTCATTAGCGATCGCACCTTCTACCAATACTACGTCTACACCATCTGGATATTCTTTAATATCTGCAAAGGGACTAAAAACTACATCTGCCTGGGCGGCTAAATCAATCAGCCATTCGTCTAAATCTAGAAAGGACATATGACAGCCAGAACACCCGCCTAACCATACTGTGGCTAATTTCAACCGAGACATAATAATTCGTAATGGGCTAACGCCCCGCTCCGCTAACGTAAGGGGACTGGAAGGGACAGTAACGAATGCCCACTCAGCACTCAGGACTCAGCACTCAGGACTCAGCACTCATAACTCAGCACTCAGGACTCAGCACTCATAACACTGTGCCATTCTTGGACGACGCGCTGAGGGACGTTGATGTTGATGGAGCGATTGCCAGGTAAAGGTATGCTCAAGGTTAGGGGTTCTTGTGGTAGTTGGGGCAAGATATTCTGAAAGTCATACTGGCCAATAGTTGGGGCTGGTGCTTCATCTAAGAAAACATCGGCAGCACTCAAGACTTTACCTGTAGCTGTGGAGATTTTTAAGGGTTGGGGATGAATTAGTTCGGCAGAACCAGGAAACCCTACCAGCCGCAGATTTAAAGTTTGTGCTTGACCAGGATAAACTTGTTTAAACAGCACAACTTGCCAAACTTTTCCTGACTCATCAGCTAATTTTGTTTGTGAGCGATAAAGAATTTCTGCTGTTGCTGTTTTTTGTTGCTCGACAGCCGCAATTACTGTTTCGGTATAGAAGCTTCCTAAACCCAGGAACATAACAATCGTTAGTATCCCCAAAAGTAGCAGCCACCACAAAAGATTTTTGAAAGAAGTCGGTGACAGACACATAGATGAAAAAGCGGGAATACTCCTGTTCCGGTTGCGCTTGTTTGGTTTTCGGCTGATTGTTGACATCAGATTCACCTCCTAGTGTGGGTGAGGATAGAGCATTGAGGTACAATCTCCTGCTCCCTAAAAATTCCATTCCTGTTTTTTCCGTGCGGTAACTAAAAAATCGAGTTTGGCGCGATCGCGTTTCATTTCGCCGACGCTAGAACCTTTGTCAAATAGTGCGCCTGTGGGACAAGCATTGACGCATTTACCGCAGGAGGTACAAGTTTGGGACGTTCCCCAAGGTTGGCTCAAGTCGGTAATAACGTGGGAGTTTGTCCCCCTCCCTGCCATATCCCAGGTATGTGCGCCTTCGATTTCGTCACATACACGGATGCAGCGCGTACAAAGAACACAACGGTTATGGTCAAGACCAAAGCGATCGTGAGAAACATCAACTTTGCGATCGGGGAAATGGTAGGCTAAACGCACATGATCTATCCCCATTTCAATAGCTAGGTCTTGTAATTCACAGTTACCGTTGGCTACACACACCGAGCAGATGTGATTACCTTCGGCGAATAACATTTCGACAATTGTGCGGCGGTAACTTTGCAGGCGATCGCTATTAGTTACTACTTCCATACCCTCGGTAACTTTCGTCACACAAGCAGGAAGTAACTTATTCATCCCAGCAATTTCTACCAAACACAACCGACAAGCACCCACATCTCCCACACCCTCTAAATGACACAGCGTGGGAATATGAACACCCGCTTCTTGCGCCGCCTGTAATACCGTTTCTTCCTCCCGCGCACTGATTAATTGACTATCTATAGTTAGGGTTTTTACAGACATAATACTAATTCGTAATTAAGATGGGGTATTGGACATGAGTTACTCTCTCCCTTCTACTCAACACTCTCTACTCAACACTCTCTACTCAACACTCTCTACTCAACACTCTCTACTCAACACT
>NZ_CAWUDL010000109.1:0-14930 GCF_963920945.1 Anabaena sp. CCY 9402-a | reverse complement strand
CGGAGTCAATTTTTCTCTTGCCTTGGAATGACTTTTTCAGCAAGCCCTAAATAGGGTGCGGTACTGAAAGATCATTAGTGATAAGCGTTGGTGGTGGTCTAAATTCCCCACCATACGTCTTGATCACGGATAACTGTTCACTGGTTTAATCACCGCATAGTCACAAATTCTTCGGCAGAACTGGGGTGAATCCCCACTGTGGCATCGAAATCGGCTTTTTTAGCACCCATTTTCAGCGCGATCGCAATTCCTTGAATGATTTCTCCAGCATGATCGCCTACCATGTGCGCCCCTAAAACTTGATCGGTTTCTTGATTTACCACCAGTTTCATCAGGGTTTTTTCTTCTTTGCCTGCTAGGGTGTAATACATAGGACGGAAGCGACTGCGGTACACTTTAATGCGATCGCTACCATGTTCTTCAATGGCTTCTGCTTCCGTTAACCCAACTGTTGCAGCTTCAGGAGTAGTAAAAATCGCTGTAGGAATATTTTCATAGCTCATCACACGGGACTTACCACCAAAAGCTGTATCTGCGAAGGCTCGTCCCTCATTAATTGCTACAGGAGTGAGTTGAATTTTGCTGGTACAATCGCCTAGAGCATAGATATTTTCTTCCTCGGTGCGGCTATAGCGATCGACTACAACCATGCCCTCTTGATCTAGTTTTACAGAAGTATTCTCTAAGCCTAAATTATCAGTATTTGGTTTCCGTCCTAACGCTGCCAAACTGATTGCGTCTGCTAATATATTTTCTTCGGTGTCATTTTTAATCATCATACTGACACCAGTGTCTGTTTTCTCAATGCTCACAATATCGGCATTATTAATAATTCTAATGCCATGACGAATCATTCCCTCTTGAATTTCTGTTCTCAAATCTTCGTCAAACCCGCGCAAAATTTTATCTTGGCGAATCACCTGAATTACTTCTGTTCCTAACCCATGTAGAATGCAAGCAAATTCAGAGCCGATATACCCACCACCAAGTATGACAACCCGTTTAGGTTGGGGCTTCATTTCAAACAAAGCATCAGAAATCAGCGCGTGTTCAATACCAGGAATATCAGGACGAACTGGTGTCCCACCTACAGCAATTAATATTTTATCGGCGGTGACTTTAGTCTCGCCAACTTCAACTGTATGATTATCAATAAATTTAGCCCGCCCCTGAAATATCTGCACTTTGGAGTTATCTAACATCTTTTGATAGATACCGTTGAGGCGTGTCACTTCATTATTAACACTGGTAATCATATCTTCCCAGTTCAGGGAACTTTGGACGGCACTCCAACCATAACCTTGTGCTTCTTCAAATATCCCAGGAAAGCGGGAAGCGTAAACCATTAATTTTTTCGGTACGCAACCACGGTTAACGCAAGTACCACCAAGTCGATCAAATTCTGCAATCCCAACTTTTGCGCCATATTCCGCCGCACGGCGAGCTGTAGCTATCCCACCAGAACCCGCACCAATTACAAACAAATCAAAATCGTATGTCATATTAGTTCAAATTAATTCAAAATGAAATTAACCATAGCTCAATTACGAATGAAACAGGCAAAGGAAGTAATAATTAGCTCCCTTTGCCTGAAAACCAACAAGCGCAGAATAATGAACAATTAACTGGGGACTAGGAATTTTAGATTTTGCGGAAAGTTCTGTAGGCGGGTTTCCCAACCTAGGAACGCCACTTGCTACAAGCCGGGAAACCCGTCCAACGCAGTGGCTCAACTTTTCAAGACGGATTTTGGATTGAATAATCTAAAATCCAAAATTGAAAATCCAAAATTGAAAAGCTGGGGACTGGGAAATTATTCTTCCCTTACACCCCTACACCCCCATACCCCTACACCCCCATTAACCGACGAATGACAACCGAGGTGCAACTTCTTTGGAGCGTTCTACACCCTTGAGGTATGCCAGGACTGTATCCGCATCGGATACTTCAAAAGGATCTGTGGGACAGTTGTCTTCAAAACCAGGCTCAACTAACATTTTTTCAATCTCGCCGTGGTTGACAACCATTGAATAACGCCAAGAACGCATCCCAAAGCCGATATTAGATTTATCTACTAACATTCCCATCTTGCGGGTAAATTCGCCACTACCATCGGGTAACAAGAACACGTTTTTCGCCCCTTGTTGCTTACCCCACTGGAACATGACAAATGCGTCGTTGACTGATAGACAAATAATTTGATCAACACCTAGAGCTTTGAATTCATCATAAAGTTCTTCATAACGGGGCAGGTGGGTGGAAGAACAGGTAGGTGTAAATGCCCCAGGTAAAGCAAATAAGACTACTTTTTTACCGCCGAAAATTTCTTGAGTTGTCTGGTCTTGCCAACGGTAAGGGTTGGGGCCAGCTACAGACTCATCCCGAACACGAGTTTTAAATACAACATCAGGAACGCGAGTAATAGCAGTCATAAATACCTCGTTTTTAGATGGAAAAATTAAACTTTTGTGGCAGTTTGATTATTTGGTAGTGGTAACTCACCACTTACAAACCAGAATAATTCTGATTTAGGAATTAGTCAATAGTTAGAAATACTGACTTGTTTTTATATCTCCAAGAAAAGTTAAATCCTGGGAAAAGAAAGGTTATAATATCGGTCTAGGCTTATTTACCTCGGTCAAGTAAATCCTATGCAGCAGCAAGCTGATGAGATTATCAAAATACTAAAAAGTAAAGGATTGCGAGTCACGCCTCAGAGGTTCGCAGTCTACGCAAACCTGCTGGCAAGAAAGGACCATCCTACCGTTGAGCAAATTTTGACGGATTTAAATAAGGATGCACCAACTTCATCGCAGGCGACCGTATATGCTGCGCTTCAGGCGTTGCGTGAGGTGGGTTTGGTGCGTGAAGTGTTATTAGAAGAAGGGGTTTCTCGTTACGATGCTAATGTTGCACCCCATCATCATTTCCGGTGTAACTGCTGTCGCACTATCGAAGATATTCAATGGAACACCTTCGGCAATATTGATTTAGGTCAACTCCGTTCCGGGCTAAAAGCAGAACGTTTCGAGGTGATAGTTCAGGGAATTTGCGATCGCTGTCAGTAGGGAGTGCTGAGTGCTGAGTGCTGAGTGGACATAAAAAAAGTAAAAAGTAAGAAGTAAAAAGATTCTTGCCTTTTACCTTTTTACTTCTTTATCTTCCCTAAACTCGCACTGATAAAATGAACATATATTTTGCGAAGGAATCAATCCTATGGAATATTCCATTGCTCTGCCCCAACTGCCAACAGCCGCAGAACTGCCGGACTCTGATGATACTCCCGTGGATAACGAACTGCAAAATCTCATTCCTAACTTACTGTTGGCTATTTTATCGGCAGTTTGGAGCGATCGCCAGGATTGGTTTTTTGGGGTAGACATGGGCATCTACTACCTGCCGACTGCACCCCGAAAATCCATTGTCCCCGATGGGTTTTTGAGCTTGGGTGTAGAACGACGGCGACAACAGCGAGGTAGACTCAGTTACGTGTTATGGGAAGAGAATTGGATTCCGCCCATTTTGGTTGTTGAAGTTGTTTCTCAAACCTATGGTGGAGAATACGACACCAAGATGAGCAAATATCTCGATTTGGGCGTATTGTATTACGTGATCTATAATCCCGACCACTGGCAGCGAGATAATCACGCTCCCTTTGAAGTGTATAAACAAATTGATGATGAGTTTATTTTGCGATCGCAAGAACGGTTTTGGATACCGGAATTGCAACTAGCAATTGGGGTAGATGTGGGTATCTATGGAGGCTGGGAGAGGGAATGGTTGTTTTGGTTTAATCAGGATGGTGAGCGATTCCCCAGTCCTGATGAACGAGTAGAACAGGCTCAACAACAAGCTCAACAGGCGCAACAAGAACTCAAAGACTTACAAAATAGGCTCAAACAGCGCGGTATCGATCCCGATAGTTTTTAACTAAGGGAGTGGTGAACCCTCTCCCTGCCCCCTTCGATTGCGCTCAGGGCAAGCCTGCCCTAATTCTGCATGACTGCATCCAAAAGGACATCAGCACCAAAGCGCACTACATCGGTGCAGGGTAGACCAGTTTCGGCTGTAGTTTGTGCGATCGCATTTTTTGCAGCAAATTCATCTAAATGGGCAGTGTTTAAGGCTATACCCGCTACAGGTACTTTACCAAATGCCCCGCCAGCACTGGCGACGGTTTCATACAGCTTAATCACCTCTGGTAAAGGCGGGATGGGTACATGGGGATTATTGCGATTATGAGTTTGTCCGGCTTTATGTACCAAGACTAATTGAGTCGGTTGAGAACCACGAATTAGGGGTAAGGTTGCCGTTGAACCAGGATGTAATAAAGAACCTTGTCCTTCTATATATAAGATGTCGTAATTTTTCCCATAGCGCATCACCATCTGTTCTACTGCACCCGCCGCAAAGTCTACCCGCACAGCATCTAAGGCTACACCGTCCCCTTCTAGCATCACACCAGTTTGACCGGTAGCCAAAAATTTAGAACGCCAACCCCGCAGTTTTGATAACCAATGTAATTCTAAACTCGTGGACATCTTCCCAATGGCCATGTCAGTTCCCACTGTTAACACCCGCCGACAGGGTAGAGTCCGCGCGATTCCACTGGCAACATCTAAATTAGCTGGTTCTTTTCGCACGTCCCAAATTAACTGCCCTGGTTTGAGGAGCGCATTTAAATCAGCCATATTTGCCAAAGATGTGTGTAACCCATTCACCAACGACATCCCAGCTTCCAAGGCTGTTTTAATTTCGATCCAGTAATCATCAGGTACACCACCACCTTTGGGGGCAATTCCAATCACTAAGATTTGGGGCTTGTATTCCAAGGCTGCTGCTACCGATGCCACGATGGGGACATCTCGCTTAATACCTGTGATTTCTCTTAAAGATTGTCCCGGACACTCCTTATCTATAACTGCCACAATTGGGGCTTCACTGTAGCGTAGCAGTGCTAGCCCTGTTTTGCCGACAGACCCCTGAGTTCCTTCATGCAATAAAATAGCAACTTTTTGATTAAGCGGCAGACGCACTGTGTTTTACTCCCAAGCCTGGTAAATCGTTTGGTAATACTCTCCCTTCTTGTACCACTGCACCCGTGAAGGGATCATCACTTAAATTTAAGTGACTATCTAAATCTAAATAATCAGCTAGTGGCGATAGTTGTGCAGCTGCGGTATTGGATAGGGAACTGTCAGAATAGCAGCCAAACATAACTTGTAACCCATAAGCACGGGCAGTATATACCATCCGCATAGCCTCAGTTAAGCCCCCAGATTTCATCAATTTAATATTGATGCCATCTACATAGTTTGCCAGATGGGGAATATTGGAGCTATTAAAGCAGCTTTCATCCACAAAAATCGGTAAGGGTGATTTTTCTTTCAGCTTGACTAAATTAGTTTCCTCTCCCCGTGGCAATGGCTGTTCCACATACTTTATACCTAAATCCGCCAACCAATTGCACATCTCAATGGCATCTGCTAGAATCCAACCCCCGTTAGCATCGACAAAAAATTCTTGAGCTGGTGCTTCTTGTTGCACTGCCAATAGCATTTGTCGATCTGCTTCTATCCCTTCTGGACTACCTAACTTGACTTTAAATAAACGCACATCGGTAAATTGTAACCAATCCCTAGCCCTTGCCTGAGCGGCGGCTGGTGAACTAATGCCGATAGTGACGGAAGTTGGGACTATGGCGTTACGATTCAGTCCCCAGATTTGCCACAAGGGTAATCCTACATACTTACCTAGCCAGTCATACAATGCCATATCGAGTGCTGCCCTCGCTGCCGAAGGCACTTGGTGTTGGATTAACACTTGCTCTATTTCCTGTCTTTGCAACGGGTGAAAGGCTTGCAACACTGGCGCGAGTTGTTCTAAGGAGTTCTTAATAGTATCAGTTGATTGTGCATGATTGCCCACGCCAAACGGCGATGCTTCACCCCAACCTTCGATGTTCTCTGCATCTTTGTTAGAACTGACAATCTTTACCCAGACATTAGTTGTCTTTGCTGTTGTCCCGCGACTAATAGTTAAGGGGAATCGCTTGTTAACTGTAAATAGATGAACTTCTATCTGCATAACTATGCTCAAACTCTGGTGAGAGCAAAAATAGTGTAAGTGCAAATTTTAGCTGATTTGGGGTATCAGTTATACTTTTTTACATTCTTTATTGATAGCTAAAATATTAAATAATCCTTCGTAAAACAAAGAGTGTATGAGCAAATTACAAAAATGGCAGATATTAAACTCCAAAATGGTCTTAGATCATCCTTGGTGTCAAGTCAGGCAAGATGAGATTAAATTACCCAATGGTCAGATAATAGATGACTATTTTGTGAATATTAAGCCAGATATTGTCCTAGTTCTTCCTATTACTGCCACTAGAGAAATTATTTTTGTTCGGCAATACAGACATGGGGCGGAGGATTTTTTTATAGAACTGCCAGCCGGGAGGTTTGATCCAACACAAGAAAGTCCAGAAGATGCAGGTATGAGAGAACTGCAAGAAGAAACAGGTTATGTAGCTCAAAAACTGCAAAAAATTGCCACGTTATATGACAACCCCAGTAAAGAGAATAATCAAATTCATTTATATTTAGCAGAAAATGTGATCAAGGTTGGAGAACAAAAGTTAGATATTACAGAAGAAATTGAAGTAATTTTAATTCCTTTAGAGTCAGTATTAGAGAAAATATCTCAAGGGGAAATTTCGGTGGTAGGAAGTATTGCAGCCTTGTTGTTAGGATTAAAGTTGATCACTGATTAATTCTGGGTAGCCTACGGCAAGCAAGCTACAAGTCTCTACTCCCAAATATTGAGTCTCAAATTTTGAATTATAATTTCACCTTGCGGCACTTTTCAGACAAGACTTTCTGGCTGAATTAGGTTAGATGCCGATGTTAATGCCTGTAAGCGGCTTTCTACCTGACTAATTTGGGCTGACGACTTGACAGAAGACTTATCCTGTGTATGGGAAGGATTACAGAATCGCTGCAATTGAAGCTGGGTAATCCGTCTCTCCACTTGCCCAGGGGTGACGACCATCCAGACATGACGATGATGTGCGATCGCATCTTCTACTATAGATTCAATAGCCAATGCCGCCGTAATTCCAATATTGGGGACTTCACTCAAATCTAATACTATTGCTTGATAGTTCTGTACGAATGACATCCGGCGAGAGATGCTTTTAGCTGCACCAAAGCTCATTGGCCCTCCCAATTTAAGTAGCAAAATATCCCCTCCGGCTTGGGTGAGGATTTCTTGCTCGGCGAGAGTAAGATTGTGATTTCCTGTAGAGTCAGTAATGACTTGAATATTATCACTTTGGACATCACTTAACCGTTTAATAGTCAGGACATTGGCAATAAACGCTCCCACTAGTACCGCCGTAATTAAATCCACAAATACGGTGAGAAACAATACCAAATACATTAATCCCGTACCCTTCAAAGAAAGACGGGGCGCACGTTTGATAAACCCCCAATCGAGAATATCAATGCCTACCTTTAATAACAGTCCCGCCAGCACTGCATTAGGAATCTGTGCAGTTAATGGACTTGCCCAAAACACAACTAACAGCAGTACCAGGGCATGAATCATCCCGGATAGGGGCGTTTTCCCTCCAGCTTGGACATTTACGACTGTCCGCATGGTTGCGCCTGCACCGGGTAATCCTCCAAATAACCCCGCCAACATATTGCCAATCCCTTGCCCAATCAACTCTTTGTCAGAATCATGCTGAGTACGGGAAATATTATCAGCCACCAAGGAAGTTAACAGCGAATCGATCGCCCCCAACACCCCTAACATCAGCCCATACCGCAGCATATCGGCTAACTCGCGGATATTAAAGGTAGGCATTCGGAAGGTGGGTAATCCGCTAGGAATCTTACCAATGCGCGACACATTGGCATCTTTGAAGACCACCACTACCACCACTGAGACAATTGTTACCACCACCAATGCCAATAGGGGGGAAGGTAAAAACCGATTTAGTTTGGTGGGAGTGGCAAAGACAATAAGCAAGGTGAGTAATCCCAACCCTATAGCAACCCAATTGGGATCACTTAGATAGGTGGGTAGTTGTTGTAGGGTTGTGACCACGCCACCTGTGCCGGCATGACCTAGTAAGGGGGGCAATTGCAGCAAAATGATAATTACGCCAATCCCTGACATAAAGCCAGAGATGACCGTGTAGGGTAGGAGGGTGATGTATTGTCCCAGGCGCATCACCCCAAACAGGATTTGCAGTAGCCCGCCCAACATGACAACGGTAAATGCAATTTCTAACCCCGTATCGGGATAACGCGCCATCAAGGTAGAAATCACTGTTGTGACTACCACAGTCATTGGCCCAGTAGGGCCAGAAACTTGGGCTGGTGTTCCGCCAAATAGGGCAGCAAAAAAGCCGACGATGATCGCACCATAGAGTCCGGCGATCGCCCCTGCACCAGAAGCAACCCCAAAGGCTAGGGCTAAAGGTAGAGCCACAATGGCAGCAGTTAAGCCTCCAAACAGATCGCCGCGCCAATTGCGAAAATGAATTTTGTTAATTAGGTTGATGGACACTGTATTACTACTTTTAATTAAACAGATTTGAACACAATTACACTAAGTATTTAAACAAAACTTGTAATCAACGAAATACCAGTACGGGAATATTGCTGCTGCGAATGATTTGAGTTGTGGTGCTACCAATAATCAGGTGACGAATCCGGCTATGTCCGTAAGCCCCCATCATCAGTAAATTAATGTTGTTTTCTTGCACATATTGAGCTATGGCTTGTTCTGGTTCACCTTCTAGGAGGCTAAAGACTGGCTCAAATCCTACTGTATACAACCATTCTTGAGCCTCATTCAGTGTGACCATTGCTGTTTGATCTGAGTTACTTTTAGCCACCGTCAGCAGATGTATCTCTAAACTTTGAAAGACAGGAGAATTTTCTAAAAATTGCAGGATCTTTTGCCCACTTAGACTACCATCATAGGCAACCAAAATGCGCTCAATCGGTTTAAATTCACGGGGAGTAACTAAGCACGGCTTACTACTACTACGAACAATCCGATCTAAATTTGCACCTAAATGTCCCGATGCAAAATCGGCTGCTTCTCCCCGTTTACCTAAAATGATCAAGTCGGAATTTTCTGCAAATTCATGAAAACAGTCCACTAGGAAGCCTGTTTTATTAGTTAACTTAAAATATTCTATGCCTTCAGCTTTCAGAGTTGCGGCGGCATTTTGTAAAATCAATCTTGCCCGTTGATTGTTCAGCTTGGCTTTTTCATGTTCTAAGTTAACTAAATCATTTAGGAGTTTTTCTGAAGCACCTAGTCCAATACTACCGCTTAAGTTACCAGTAGAAGCGACTTTTTGGCTGCGAATATCGGTGACAAACAAAACATTAATGTGGGCATGGAATTGATTAGCAAACCAAGCTCCATATTTATAAACATTTTCCGCAAAAGATGAACCATCAGTACAAAGTAAAATATTTTTCATTATGGTTTTAGACCCTGCTAATCAAAGGGTTGAAAGGCAAAAATTCTACTGTTTTTTCAAAGCATCGGAGTTTTGAGAAATCGCTAATTTATTCAGTAAGGTAGCACTAGCGGCATTCAGTCCAACTAGTTCTACTTCTGCACCATTGCGGCGAAATTTCAGCACTGCTTTATCAAGTACCTCTACTGCCCCTTGATCCCACAGGTGAGCATGAGTTAAATCAATGGTGACGCGCTCGACTAGTTCTGTAAAATCAAAAAACCCTAGAAATTCATCTCTAGATAAAAAGAAAATTTGCCCAGCTACTTTATAGATGCGATGCAAACCATCTTCACTCAATACTTTATCCACAAATACCAACTGGGCAATCTTGTTAGAGAAAAATACTGTACTCATAACGATGCCTGTCACTACACCCAGGGCAAAATTACGGGTAAAAATTGTCACAAACATCGTTGTTAACATGACGGCGGTTTCAGTACGGGGAATGCGAGGAAGATTTTTGATGGATGACCAACGAAATGTACCGATGGACACCATAATCATCACGGCTACTAGTGCCGCCATCGGCATTTGTTTCACCCAATCTTGTAAAAACAAAATGGCAATTAACAGGAACACTCCAGCCGCCAGGGTTGATAATCTCCCCCGTCCGCCAGACTGAACATTAATCACTGATTGACCAATCATCCCACATCCAGCCATACCTCCAAAGAAGGCAGTAACAATATTAGCAATGCCTTGTCCGTTGGCTTCTTGGTTTTTATTGCTGGGGGTATCTGTGAGTTCATCCACCAATGAAGCGGTTAAGAATGAAGCTAACAAACCAACGATCGCCAAGGTCAAAGAATAGGGCAGAATAATCTTTAATGTTTCTAGAGTTAACGGTACTTGGGGTAGAGCAAAACTAGGTAGCGCAGTTGGTAACTCTCCCATATCCCCAACGGTGGGAACTTCAAGTTTCAGGGCGATCGCCGCGATTGTCATTACTGCTAAAGCGACTAGGGGCGAGGGAACTGCTTTAGTAAAACGCGGCAGAATGTAAATAATCCCCAAGGAAATGAGAGTCAATATATATACAGTCGGCGGCACATTTCTCAGTTGGGGTATCTGGGCGAGAAAAATCAACACCGCTAGGGCATTAATATAGCCAATCATCACCGCCCTGGGGACAAATCTCATTTGGCGACCCAGTTTTAGCAACCCAAAAAAAACTTGAAAGACCCCGGTTAAAAAGGTGGCCGCGAATAAATATTGCAAGCCATGATCTTTAACTAAATCAATCATCAATAAAGCCATCGCGCCTGTAGCGGCGGAGATTGACCCCGGTCTACCGCCTAAAAACGCCGTTATAACGGCAATAATAAATGAGGCATACAGGCCGACTTTGGGATCAACCCCAGCAATAATCGAAAAGGCGATCGCCTCTGGAATCAGGGCTAGTCCCACGACTGCACCTGCCATAATGTCTCGCTGAGTGTTAAAAAACCACTCTCGCCTCAGAATTTTTCCGTTCAATTTCCTTCCTATCTCCGCTTATTCATCCAAAATTGGCAGTGGGTAATTCACACCCAACATAGCCGACTCGTCAATATAATTACGTAATTAATAATTCGTAATTTTCTGCTGTAAGCCCCTCTATATCTACGTGAAATCAGTGTTTGCTGCTGTCTTTATAATTACGAATTATTAATTTTCAACACATACCAATCCACAGGCTAAACTCTTTAGCGATCACCTACGGTGGAGCGTAGCTCATCGCTTCCAGCAGGCGGGTATGCCATCGCGCCAAAGCTGAACTAGAATTTACGTGGATTCCTGTACGGATAGTTGCAAAGACTTCTAATAACTGCAAGGCTGACGCTGCACCTTAAGGTGGATACTCCCAACTGTGTAAGGCTACCGAAGAGATCGTTACCTGCAACATTACCCAAACCTGGTTACTATTAGATAATTACAAAGGCATTTATTTGGTAACGAAAGCATATCACAGTGTTCTTACAATTTGCAATAAAAGTACAATAAACCGTGACATATAATACTATCTCTATATGAAGAAGCGGCAACAAAGAAAAGAGAGTTTTAATTACAAAATATGCTGATTTTGTCAACTCCTTTTTAACTATTCAAAATTCTAAATTTAATTAACCATCAGTTTGCCTATCTTAACCAAAGGCGAAAGAAAAAATACTCCAGGTGCGGGATTCCAAACAGCATCACGATTAACTTGGATAATTGTCAATCAGTGGGGGCTTGAGACTCCACTGACTGATTGAAACTGCGAATTGCGATCTTCTCTACGTTCCCTGCGGAACGCTAAGGCGTAGCTTGCTTCCCGTTCGCGGTAGCGTCTCCAAAGGAGAAGGGTACACGAAACGTAGCCCATTTGTCACTGCGAATTGGTTTGACTAGTAGGCATTGCTGATTGTATTGAATTGAAAAACTCTTTGAAAGTTAGCTTGTTCGATATACTTCATCCTATCTAGTCAGCAACGCCTACTTTACTCATAACTTAGCACTGGCTAAACGCCGCGCTACCGCTAACAGCACGCTGCTCAAAGCCCCGCTATAGCTGTAAGGGCTTTACAGCACTTACACTGCTTCTGTGTTCTTTTCGCCAGTCCGAATCCGAATCACTTGCTCTACTGGTGAGATGAAAATCTTACCATCACCGATTTCTCCAGTGCGAGCTGCTGAGATGATTTTGTCAACCACCATATCAACTTGATTATCTTCCACTACAATCTCCACTTTGAGTTTTTGCAGAAATTCAACGGTGTACTCAGAACCGCGATAGCGTTCTGTTTGTCCTTTTTGCCGTCCGAACCCCCGAACTTCAGAAACCGTCATACCCACAATACCAGCGTTGACTAAAGCGATTTTTACTTCGTCTAGCTTAAATGGACGGATAATTGCTTCTACTTTTCTCATGTCATCGACTCCTAATTTTTAGAAGGTGTGTTTATATATCTAACCAGATCAAATGTCTGATACTTTCACTATTCGCCTTATTTTAAAGACAGATGTGAGAATTGCAACTTTTTTTAATCGCATCTGACCCAGATTTTCTTGTGTCTCTGTGGTTAAAAATCATTTTTTAACCACAGAGACACAAAGACACAGAGAAAAATCTATGCCGTCGAGGCGAGAGATTGTTAAAATCCTGTTATCCTCGTAACTACTCACGCAGAACGCAATCAGAAAAGCGATCGCTATGCTTCAGTATCCCCATCTCGAACAGGCGTTAAAATATCACTTCGGTTATGATCAGTTCCGTCCTGGACAACGGCAAGTTATTGAAGATGCGCTGCAAAATCGGGATTTGATGGTAGTGATGCCTACGGGTGGTGGTAAGTCTCTGTGCTTTCAATTACCTGCATTGATGAAATCAGGACTGACCGTGGTAGTGTCACCGTTGATTGCTTTGATGCAAGACCAAGTAGAAGCACTAAGAAATAATAATATCTCGGCTACGTTCCTTAATAGTAGTTTGAATGCGTATCAGGTGCGATCGCGGGAAGAAGCCATTCTCAATGGTAAGGTAAGATTACTCTACGTCGCCCCTGAACGTCTTTTGAGTGAAAGGTTTCTCCCGTTTCTCGATTTAGTCAACGAAAAAATCGGTATATCTATTTTTGCCATCGATGAAGCGCATTGTGTTTCTGAGTGGGGACATGACTTTCGTCCAGAATATCGTCAGTTGAAATCTCTGCGGAAGCGTTACCCGAATATTCCCGTCCTCGCCCTTACCGCCACAGCTACAGATCGCGTCCGGGCTGATATTATTCAACAATTAGGATTAAAACAGCCGAGTATTCACCTGGCTAGCTTTAATCGGCAAAATCTTTATTACGAAGTCCGTCCTAAAAGTAAACAGGCTTACGCTGAATTATTAGAATTAATTCGAGATAGTGAAGGTTCAACTATTATTTATTGTTTAACTCGTAAAAAGGTCGAAGAACTTACCTTTAAACTGCAAAATGATCAGGTGTCTGCTTTGTCATATCATGCCGGATTACCTGATGATGAACGTAGTAAAAATCAAACGCGATTTATTCGGGATGATGTGCGGGTGATGGTGGCAACTATCGCCTTTGGGATGGGGATTAATAAGCCTGATGTGCGCTTAGTTGTTCACTTTGATATTCCCCGTAATTTGGAGAGTTACTATCAAGAGTCGGGTAGGGCTGGTAGAGATGACGAACCGTCACGTTGTACTATCTTTTTCAGTTTTGCTGATATTAAAACCATTGAATGGAGTATTGAACAAAAGACTGACTCTCAAGAACAATTGATTGCTAGGCAACAACTCCGGCAGATGATAGATTATGTTGAAGGGACGGATTGCCGCCGCACAATTCAACTAGGTTATTTTGGGGAACGCTTTGCGGGTAATTGTGGTAACTGTGATAATTGTCGCCATCCCAAACCTTTAGAAGATTGGACAATTGAAGCTATGAAATTTTTATCTTGTGTGGCGCGTTGTAAAGAAAGATTTGGGATGTTACACGTTATAGATGTGTTGCGCGGGGCAAAAAAAGATAAGATTCTTCAATACGAACATGATAAGCTTTCTACCTACGGTATTGGTAAAGATAGAACTGTAGATGAATGGCGAATGTTGGGGCGATCGCTTTTACATCAAGGTTTATTAGAGCAAACTAGCGACGGTTATTCTGTACTGAAATTAAATGCTTTAAGTTGGGAAGTCATGCGGCGACAACGCCAAGTTATGCTATCTGTTCCTGTGGTGCAGAAGCTTAGTGTAGTCCCAGAGAATCCCAAGGCAGAAGTCGCAGAAGCATTATTGCACAGATTGCGATCGCTGCGTAAACAATTAGCTGATGAGCAGTCTGTACCGCCTTATGTAGTCTTTCATGACTCGACTTTAAAATTGATGGCGCAGGTACAGCCGAAAAACATAACTGAATTTGGTAAACTTTCAGGTGTAGGTAGTCACAAACTAGCCCAGTATGGGGAAAAATTTCTCACAGAAATTCGCGCCTACCGTCAAGAAAAAAACCCGACAGATCAACCTATAAATTCTACGTCTTCATCCAATTCAGTTTCTGGTAGTGAATTACACACATTACAGTTACATCAACAAGGTTTAAATATTGCTCAAATAGCTCAAAAACGTAATCTGAGTCCATCTACTATTGCTAGTCATTTAGAAAAACTTATTGAGAAAAATCAGTCTATAGATTTAAATCAATTAGTTCCTCTAGAACATCAGCAAAAAATTTGGCAAGTTTTGGAAGTGCTGGGTGATATTGCTTTGACACCAATTAAACAACAATTGGGCGAAAGTTACACTTTTAATGAGATTCGCCTAGTTAGAGAAAAGTGGCGGCGACAAAATCGTAAGTAGGGCTTGCAGAATAAACAAAAAACCTAGATAAATCAAGAGATTTGGGGG
>NZ_CAWUDL010000108.1:0-15907 GCF_963920945.1 Anabaena sp. CCY 9402-a | reverse complement strand
TGTGGGGTTGGGTTGGGTTGGGTCACATATCAAGAAAATTTGATATAATAGAAACATATTACTTACCTAATTTTTAATCCCCAAATTTTATAAGAACAACCGCACCTTATAGCGGAAGCTTCCCCGGTCTGTGCCACCTTCTCTTCTATCCATAGCAAAGTAATCCCCACTAGCATTAATCGGCAGTGGGGATATTGTTTTTTAATACGCCTGTGAGAGTTTGCAACTAATGGGACTCGCAAGAGGCTCTCTGGCTAGGCTACCGCAGTAATGTAATGTCCCGCTATCAATACAACTATCCAAGTAGATTACCAAATCTAGATGACCTTCATCAGATAGTTTCTTACGAAGTTTGTACCAAATGTTTAGCCCAGTCATAGTAATGGTTTCATCTATTTTTAATGGGCTTGCATTACTATCTATAAGCCTCGTTAGATCAATATAAAGAGTCTGTTCATCACTTATTGGCTCTGGTTTTTTTATCTTTTTAACTGTTGTGCAGGATTGCATATTTAGCCTCAATAAACCCACGACAACCGAAGCCCAATCTCTTAGGCTGTCGTGGGTGAGGCTTATTTCACCCAAGGATTATCTTTGTAAGTCTAGGTTGCCTTGGCTTCGTAGATGACCTGGCACTGGTCTAGGTAACTTACGTACTCTTCACCGTGCTTCCTAAAGAAAGCCTTAATGCCTGAAACAAGTGCAGCATCCTTCATTTGGGCATCAAGCATTATGCCCCCAATTTTTAATTCATCGTCCCAATTGTCGCGGATTTTTCTGGTATTAATTTCAACCTCGCTTGCCAGAAGGGTACTTCTGTCGTTAGCCTCAAGCGTCTTTTTAACTGCTTTAATCTCTGTTTGATTCCCCTGCAATCCCGTAGATGTTGGCTCTACTTCTTTGGGTTCTGGCTCTGGTTTCTCTGTTTTGGGGGATTGTCCGCCATTTTCCCAGAACTGCTCAAAAAGCTCTAGTCCACCTTCATTACAGAGGTTTTTGTTGCAACTCCAGATACCTGCTTCACTCTTTGTAAAAATTTGTGGAATAGATTCTAAGTTTCTCCAGTGTGCAGCAACATTTACTCGTGTACCTTTACCTGCTGTGGCTTTGCTGCGTTCAACCCTATTTTCTGGGAGAATCGACTTCGCGTGACTTGTAAAGCGGTTTACGTTTACGGGGCTGAAACCGTTCGCTTCGCAGTATTTTACATAGAGGTCGTACAGATGCCCTGTCGTCGTTGTGGTGCAACTGTCTGATGGGATTAAGCATTGATCAATAAATGCACGAGTTGAGTCACTAAAGGTTGCCTGTTCTTTTTTGAGTGCAGCGATCGCATCATTAGTTTTTGAGGCATTCAGTAGTATGTAGTCCCTGCGCTCTCTTGGCATTGCTAATGCCCAGCTAATCACATCTGCTTTACACTCTTGAAGCTTTTGTTCTAGGTTCGGGTCTGTTGCAACGGTTCTCCTTTTTGTGGGGATTGGTATAACTCTTCTGTCCCACCCATCCCCAGAATTTTCGATTTGGAGGTGGTCAACACTGGCTAGCCAAAATCTGCAATTCCATCGTTTGCTGTAACTATTGCTGCTAAATAGGGGTCTGCCTGATAGGCTGCCGTTGTCTACCAGCTCGTAAAAACTTCTCAGACCTGATTGAAATCCCCCCAAATCAGGAAAGTTCACGAGTCGGCAGCCTGTTAGGTTTTGGTGGCGTTTTTCTGGTGTGCTTAGTTCTTGGAAGCTTTGAAGGGATGCAACATATTCTTCACCAAAGGCTGATCCAACAAATCTGATAAGTGTTCCTTTCCCTGACCCTGAAGCCCCGATTAAATGAGGAGCAAAACCAAAAGGTGCTGTGGGGTCTAAGGTCATGCTCAAACAGGCTCTAATCGTTTCAAGGAACTGATTACCAAATGAGTTTTCAACGAACTCTATAAACGCCTGTGGGCATTCTCTATTCTCTTTGTAATCGGCGTTTACCTTGAATGTTAGGAAGTTGTCGCGGCTGTGTTGTTGTAGCTTCCCTGTCCTTACATCTACTGTTCCATTGTTGAAGGGTAGTAGGTGGAAATTGTAGGGGATGGATTCTAAGGTTAAAGCACTCCGGCAGAACTTAAAAGAATTTTTCTTGTTGTTTTCTGTCGCATATACGAACTCTTGGATTACATCTTCCTTTGTAATTTTTAGCCTGTACAGTTCCCGCAGCTTTCGAGTAGTCCACTTTTCGATAATCCCATCATCTACGTGATTCCAAACACCGTGACCATCGTACTTGTAGTAACCATCGTTGATTACACAAAAATTCCCGTCACCATTCTCAAACAAAGTTTTTAGGATGGTGTCTTCTACTGTTGTAGAAACCTGATTTTCATCAGTTTCTATTGGGGTTTGAATACCAAGCAAAGCATTTACCCGTTTCTGGCAGGCATCATCACCACCTTTGTATTTACAGGCAGGCATACACTTTGATGTATCTTTGATAGATTCAATGATGCGCTTCACTCTATCAGGTGCTAGCCCAAGTTTTACACCACCTATTAAAGCAATCTCTTGAGGGTTTCCGTAAAACTGGATATTCTTATCACTACACCAGTTAACCCAACCGTAAAGGTCGTTTAGGGCTGTTGTGAGTGCCTTGGATTTGTCCATCCCTTCAACGTCACCTTCTAATCTTTGACGATTTTTTTGGGATATTGCTTCAATTAGAAAAATGCCTTCCATCCCTTCAGATAATGCTCTCTTCTTAATTTCATCAAAATCGACAGAGGCATCTATATTATCATTCGCAGGTAAATCAGCCAAAGCAACTGTCGTAGTTGTTTCAGCATCGTCATCGGTTGCGATCGCTGCTGTGGCTCTTACAACTGCTGACGATGCCATCCAATCATTTAAAGACTCTGGGATTTTTGGAATCTCTAACTCTTTTTCGGACTTAGCTTTGAAGATACCAATTGCTTCTAAATTATCAAACTCTGGGATAGTATCAGCGCGGCTTATGCTGGTGTAGTTGGCTGATGTACCCTTAGAAGGTGCTAGGACTGCAAACCTTCCCTCACCTATTGCTTCCCCGATTTGTTTACCGCCAAAGCCGAAGTTTGTAAAACTTGGTGGCTCTTTTACCTTTACTAGTACCCGATATCCACCCGATTGAGTTTTATCAATCCAGCCAGATTTTAGTTCTGGTGTGGCATTCAACCAAGACTCGGTTAGGCGATCGCATTCCTCCTGGGTATCGAAATTTTTACGATCAACATCAATTGCTATATTGTGCTTAGTTCCCAGACAACCGATTCCCGTATCCGGGTGTACAAACCACTTTTCGCGCTCTGCTTCTGTAGGGGCTTTTACTTTATAGAGGGAATGTAAGATTGTGTGTGGAACTCCCTGAGCATCTAAATAGCTAGGATTTTTACCATTGAATTTGGGAATGATTTCCCCGTTACGATCTCTTTCTACATTTCCTTTTGAGTCTTTTTTGGGGTACTTTGTAGCATCTTGTAGGGGGGCTACTGGCAGGGGGATGAAACCTAAATTTAAAAGAGAATCGAAAACTAATTTACATTCGTTTTTGGCATTCATGTGGGATTTCCTTGTATTTTTGGATTCCCACCTACTTACAGATTTTTGCCTTTTAGATTTAGTATTGCTAGAATTAGGGTATATTAATACTAGATATCACATTATAAATACTAAATCATTTGATTTGGCTCATCTCATCACTAACGCGACCAACGTAGTGGGCAGGTGGGCTTTTACTTTGCTTCTTTCACTATAGATCAAAAAATCAGTATGTTTCGCCTTGTCACAGAAAAATTTAAGACTATCTAATTTCTACTACTGAGATATCTCGTCTGTCTCAGCAAGGCTTATAAGATTATACGGTAATTTAACTGTCAGATTTTTATACCTCATCCTGTATGCCCGTTGCCATTACCTCCACGCTGCAATAGATATTCCCAGATGCGCCTAATTTCTGATTGAAAGATTTCGCGATCGCTCTCAGCATTAGCTATTACAGTTTGGAAGTAGTCAGTCAGCAGCCCTACGTCATCCGTCAGACCATCTACTTTTAAAGTCAACTGGTCAAGCCTTGCGGTCACTTGTGCGATCGCTTGGGTGTTTGCCTGTTGCTGTTTTGCGGTTTCGCCTAGTGCAGTTGTAGTTAGGAGTAGCAACTGTTCAATTCGGTCAAGTCGGTTACTTTGTGGTATGTCGGTCATTCGTCCCCATCCTTACTTTTTTGGTTTCCGCCTCTGGTTTCTCCCAGTGGCTCTGTATCTTCTGCTAAAAAGCCTTCTCGCTTCAAAACCTCCATTAGTACATTTTCAACTACTCGGTTCGCGCTGGTGTTATGTTTCCGCGCTAATCCGTTTAGTCCATCAAGGATAAGTTCATCGATTTTGAATGTTCTCGTTTTTCTGTGGCGGGACATCTCCAAATCTTCTACTACTGCTAAATACATAATCTACTCCTTTTTTAATCCTATATGAGTGCGCTTGCCATCTATTCTATCTATTTTTATAGGCAAAAGTAATACTTTTGATGTGTTATTTAATTAGTATATGTTATCAAAGCCTGTCTATATATAACTGATTCAAATATCAAAATAACCGCAAAAGCAATACTTTTGAGTTAGCATAGCAGTGACAGCATACAAATCACCCCACGGAGGGGACTTTATGAAGCTACCGGATTCAATCTCAAAAGCACTCGAAGATTACACCTATTGGTACGAACCTTTTGTACAACGCAATCCCGAACACAATCTTGCTCACTGGATGAACCAAAATTGGGAACACGCAGTGAATCACTTTATCTTTCCAAATGGCGCACAGATGCCCAAGGGAACGCAACGTGAAATCCGCGAAGCTTTCTTATCTAATTACGAACCCACAGCATTAGAAGCCAAAGTATCGGAACTCTTAGTAAGTACACCCCAACGCACAGTAGCAGCGATCGCAGCACTCAGAAAAAGCGATATGAGCGATCGTAAGAAACTAGATAGTATTTGGCAACTATGCGAAAACTCAAGCCTTGAACCGACTTTGCTTGAAGAGATCGAATGGTTACGTGGCAACATTGAACGCTACCACGCGGAACTCAACCCTAAAGATAAAGAGCCTCTCTATGTGCCTCCTGTAGATGCTTCCAAATTCTCTTCCAAATACAGCACCGGATTCTTTTCTCCCCTCTAATCCACACTCACGGGGCTTAAATGCCCCTTACACAAACATGAACCCAGACCTCCAAGCCAAATTTATAGAAGCTTCCACGCTCATGGGTGATGCTCTTGCCCAATCTCCTAGTTCACCTCCAATCCCACCAATCCTTACAAAATTCCCTATCGATATCACGAAAGCTAACCCCAAAAAACTAGACGCAGCACTAGACAACGCAATCCTAGAACTAAAAATCTTTCACTATTTTGGAGACAAACCATGAGACTTTCCGTAAATGCAACCCACAACCAATTTTTACAAACGATCGCCTCTCAAATGTCTGCATCACCAGCCGAAGCACTCAACTACCTACTTTGGGAGTTACGCCGTCAGAATTTTAGCTTTGGCTCTCCCCTTCAATCCCCACTACCATCTCCCCAGCCAGCATTACAACCACAGATAGGGTTTAAAAGCCCAGGGGCGATCGCGCATTTTGAGGAAGTATCAGCAGAACTACCCCAAGAGATTGACCCGATTATTTCCCGTATTGCAGGACTGATTGAAAACTTTTAAATAGCAACTGCGATCGCTCTCGCAAAGTTCCCGCAGTTACTATGTTTCACCACTCGTAAAAATGGAGATTCTAATGCGATTCTATCTTAGTTCCCTACTAATTGCCTTGACCATATTGGCTTACATTCCCCCTTCAGTAGCCAGTTCCACAAATCCACCACAACCACAGCCTATAAATCCTATTCCTCATCCTGGTAGTGGTCGCCGTATCTAGTTTTAAATTTGCCTACTACCTATGCGGTAGTAGGCGTAAACATTTACATCATTAAGGAAACAAATGACTAGAACCCCACCAATTAAAGCCTTAGTTTACTTTGAGAACCCCATCTGTGAGTTAGAGGGGAGTGTTTTGAAAGGGGAATTTATGAAGTCTCTTATTTTCGGTGAAGACTCCCCTACTATTCACCTTCATACTGTCCCTAATGTTGGTGATTATCTCCATCTAATAGATGAAAGCTTTGAGTTCCAAGTTAAACAGGTTTTGCACTGTGCAACAGTCTCTCGTCCTGAGCATTTTATCAAGATTCTAGTATCACAAGTTCAAATGTCGGATTGGACTATTTACGGATTTATCTAGGAGGGTTATGAACGAAATTCCAGACTACCACCCCTTAAAAATTGCCCCCGATCAGATAAACGAAACCTTTGATAACTTCGACATCGATGAACACATAGACCAGAGGATTGAAAGACTTTTATCGAAGTTTGACACTGCTGAAATTCAAGACCAAGCTATTCGACGTACACGCTCAATTTACTTTAACCAAGGCAACCATGACTACAACTACTAAAAAACGAGTTACACCGCAAGAAGCCCTCAAAAATTTAACCAAATCTGCACCAAAGGCTACAAACTTCACTAGCAGAGAACAGCCCAAACCTGACTTAGATAATCTGCAATCTGCTGATTACAAATCTATTGCAGCAAACGGACTACCTGATATAGATGTAAATGCGATCGCTGCCCGTTTACCTAAACATGATGCTTTAGTTATAGAAGACCCTCTCAACCCTCCCGAAAATTCCCCCAGACAAACGGATGCTCAACGACAACATACTAAAGTTGTTTACTCAGAGATCATCAATGCTCGTGAATCAATTGGGGATGCTAACAAAGCTATAAAAGCTGATTTCGATGCTCGTAAAGAAGGTATTAAAGCTTTTGGTGCTGGCGTTCAACTCGCAACAGAAGTTGAGAAAGTCCGGGGCAACCTCATGGACTACTCAAGTCAAATTGAGCAAAACAAACAGAAGTATGTA
This sequence comes from Anabaena sp. CCY 9402-a, assembly GCF_963920945.1. NCBI lineage: Bacteria > Bacillati > Cyanobacteriota > Cyanophyceae > Nostocales > Nostocaceae > Anabaena > Anabaena sp. CCY 9402-a. The sequence goes on along the minus strand of NZ_CAWUDL010000108.1, from coordinate 8,916 downwards.
GGGCTGGCTGTAAACCAGTACAAAACAGCAATTGAAGTTGAGCGCGCAGTCTTTCAAAAGATAGACCTAGATGCAAAACTCCAAGATGATCAATTAAAAGCTGAGTTGAGTGTTGAAAAGGTTAAAAAGTCCAGAATGCTGCTAGACGATTTTAAAAAACAGTTAGGTGAATCAAAGCCTAAATAACAGTGCAAGGTCTGGCCAGTCCCCAGACCTAATATAAATCTTCAAAACTAAGGAATTAAAACAATGAAGGCAACACACGCGATCGCCTCTATTACATTTGGAACATCCATAGGGTTTTTAATTGGTATTGGTTTGGCGAGTGGGAGCTTTAAAGAGTCTTACAAAATATCTACTGTTGGTGGGATTGGTGCATTTTTAGGAGGGGCGATCGCTCACCTAATTTACGATGGCAAGATGGCTAAAAGGGAACGTGAAATTAATTCCCAGCACGAGAAATTCATTTCAGAAATGAAAGCTACTGCCAAGTCAGACCGTCTCAATATTGAGGCTAAATTCAACCATGAAAAGCGGGAACTTCAAAACCTCCTCACTCAAACCCAAAATGCTTTAAATCAACTACAGTCAGAGTCTCGCTACAAAGATGCGACGGTCGATCGCCTTAATGCCGACATAGCTAGATTAGAGATTGCCCTCAAGGAACATCGCCAGCAAGTCGCTGAGTTAGAGCGTGAAAACTTGGAATGGTCATCTAGTTTCGAGACTGGTGTTGCTTCCGAGGTACAAAAGCAAGTTAACCATCTCCGACAAACTGAAATTAAAAAAATCTTTGATGACCATGACAAAGTAGTTGCAGGTTACAGAGATGTAGTAACTGAACTTAAGGATGTTTTGAAAGAAGTCCGTCGCCGAAATCATGCCCAGCGTGAGTTTGTTGTCGGTGCGGCAGAGAAGTTTAACTCTACTTTAGAAACTTATGCGGATGCTTGCGAAGAGGCACAAGAGGATCAACTTACCCTCATAGATACCCTCAAGCTAAAAATTGCAAGACTTGAAATGCAACTACAAGGCGATATTTCAGAACCTCAATTGATGGAAGAACGCTATAACCCCAACATTGCAACCGCCAACGACCTTGCCCGTGAGATATTCCTTAAACTCAGAATACCTCTCATAGTCAAAGGTGTCGATGTAAATGAAGGTGTAACTACAGTCGGATTTGGCTATTCAAAATCTGATGACCCTAGTGCGATCGTAGAAGCTATTGAGGGAATGAAAAAAGAACTTGCACACAGGTTAGACGTTTGTAAGATAACCAGTATTCGTAAACTCCCAATCACTGACTGTATAGCGATCGCCTTCAGACGCGAACCTGCCCTTACCCAAGATTCAGTTAAAAACTTGATTGGTAGTCCTCAAGAATTTATAGACTACATCATTACCAACCCCATCCGTTACAGAATCATGGCTGACCCAGGAACGGGCAAAACTCCAAGTATGGCTGTAATGGTAAGTGAGATTTTGAAAGCTGGGGGAGGTAAGCGCATGAATATGGCAAACGGTAAACGACTGCCTACCCTTGTAAGTGTTGCTTATCCTGATGCTTTGAGTTCTGCTAAGGATGCTGAAAACTACCCACTAAAACCGTTTTTAAAATACGGTGACTCAACCGCAGCAATCAAAAGCTTTAAAGATGCCTGCGATGATTGGGACTACCGCAAGCATGATATCAAATATTCTGAGAAGTTTTTTCAGTTATGGTGCTGGGAGGAATTTGATTACACCTTGGGTAGTGCTGATGACCCCAAAGCGATAACCGATAAACTCAAGCTTCTATTGCAGAAAGGTGGGCATAACAATATTGGCTATATTGTCTCAGGACAGACCATCATGACTAAGGCGATCGCTGGGTTTACCAACGATGACCGCTCTATGTTCATAGAAATGGTGATAGGTGTAGACAAAATCCGCAAGTATTTGAACACCTATGGTAAGGGTAGAAACAGTGATTCTCAGTTAGCTAAACTCACAAATATTTTAGATGACATTGAGGAGTACATTGAGAATCAAAATAACAAAATTGTAGACTCTGCAAGATACCTGAGATTAGCCTTAATCCGTGACGAGCGATCGCCTAAACTCTACTTTCTTCCAAACTTAGATTTAGCTAATTTCGATATAAATGAAATTGAAGCTACAAGACAATTGGCAGAGAACCATAAACGTGGTATTGCTGCCAGTCTCTCTGATGGTGGATTGGTACAAGTTAGTCAAAACGCTTATACACAAAGCACTTCCGCAGAAATGGCAGTGTCACCAATTCCTACAATGTTAGATACCAGCCCATTGGCACAAAACCGATCCAAACCCCACTGTCCTCACTGTGGAAGTCCTAATCTTTCACTCCAAAATGGCAACCGTTACTACTGTAAAGACTGTAAAAAACGCACAGTAGGGACAAAAATGATTTGGAAGTAACTAATAGTTTTATTTGGGGTTTATAGATAGTTTTAATTAGTAATTAAAAGTTCATATAACCAATACATTACTAATGCTTCTGGCTACTGTAAACCCTAATCACAAACTGTTAACTAAAATGCTCAAGTTTCTGTTAATAAATCTCACCTAACCGTACTCATTAAAAACTGACTGACTGACTATGTAGTGAAAATGTACCCCAGAATGTACCCCAAAACGTGGGACACTATGCTATGATAAAACGAAGGTTAGCTTAAAAACCCTAAAAGCGTTGACACATAAGGAATACACCCAAATATGGCAGAAATACAACAACCCAAAACACCCCAGTCTGTACCCCAGAATGTACCCCAAAAAGACACCCAATCTAGTAAATCAAGTAAGAGTATGGCAACTGTAAAAACACCTTCACCAGTTAAAAAACATTTCAAGACTAAATCAGACCTTGGTAATCACTGGTTTAAATTAATTGTCGATGGCTATGAAGAACCTTTGAGAATCCCCAGTTACCTAGCCCCTTGTTCTGATATGTCTGGAGACATCTTAGGTCACGTTAAGTATTTAAGTGGTGACTGCCAAGGCTTAATAGGGCAGTGCTGGTTAGTTGGCACACAAGCCTATAGAGCAAGCATGAGCGATACCCAGATTACATCTACTCGTTTAGTTGAGGAGTACAACGGTAAATCTGATTTATGGTTGCAATATTTCTTAGGTGCGATCGCTCACCTGCCCACTATAAATTCTGAGCAAATTCATACAGTTTCAGTTAGCTGCAACGATGTCAAACGCCATAAAGATGTAATCAAAGCCTATGAAGGTACTCACACAGTAGAGCTTAGAGGGCAGAAAGCAACTATTCAAATAAAGATAGCGAGTATCGTGCCTGAAGGATACGGGGCTATAAAAGTGCATGGCTTATCTGGTGATGTAACTCTGTGTGATATTGGTGGCGGTAACGTTACAGTTTCCCAATTTTCAAATGCAAACTTGATTGCAACTCCGTCCGTTGCAGACTTTGGGGTTGACTACCTACTCAAAGGACTTATGGCTGATAGCGAACTAAAACGCCTAATCAACCAGCCACCATCTGAATATGTGCTTACAAAGTCCCTGGAAACTGGTTATAAATCGGTCAAGCCCAAGGGTGCAACTGAGTCTCAAACAGTGCTTTACTACGGAACTACGGGCATTGATATCTACCCTGTCTACATCCGGTTGCTAAATGATTTTATTAAGTGCAAGTTTGCACCTATCGGTAAGCGGCTTGCAGAGGCTCAAAACCTGAATGAAAAGGTTCTGGTGATTGGTGGTGGATCGAAGTTGCCAGGGTTACGGGGGATCTTAGTTAAAAAGGGTTTTATCGTTTCAGATAAAGGTGTGTTTGCAAACGTTGAGGGGCTGGACTAATGATTGAAAAAGCCCGTATATCGAAGAGGTTACAGGACAGATTAAAAACTATGTCCGACCTTACCCAGACCGCAGAAAATACCCTAGTAAATGATGCTCTACAACTGTTTTTAGATTGCTATGACTTACTAGGAGCTAAACCAGATTTAAAGACTCTGCTAGGTGGTGTAAAGCCTACTCCGACAGTTCAAATCACACCAAACTTAGAGCCACAAATAGAAGTTTCTGAACCTCAAATTGTAGACGATCTAGACAACACTGATGGTATTGAGGAGTGTTTTTAAAATGCAAACTAAAATTGAACTGCTGAAAGAGATAAAAACCTTTGCCCGTGACAACGAGATATCTTTTAGCGAAGCCTTAAGTTTCTATCAGATATATTCCTTGAGAACACTTGAAAAGTGTATTTCAGACAGCCTTAGCGATTTAGCCTCAGTTATCGAAGTTAAGTAGAGCGATCGCACCTTTGGGAGTTTAACTACTCCCTTTCTCCACAACCTAATTAATTAGATTCGGTTGTGGTGAAACATTCAAAATAAAGGTTTTTATGTCGCAAGCTTACGAACTATTTACAGGGTTTTTGATGACTGAGGTTGAGGCTTGGGCTAAGGAATTTAATATTTCCATAGCAGAAGCCTACAACATCTACACAGAAGGCTGGAAAGGGCTATTAGACACAATCAGAATAGAATCCGTGGTTACTAAAAAACCAGCCATGCAAATCATCTATAAAATCCTAGACACTTACAACGACTACGAGCATATTAAAAAAGCTATGCCCTACCAATCTGACCAAACCCGTACCATAAAATCCCAAGTGCGATCGCTCTCCGAACTCCTAGAATCTGCTGAAGATATCCTTGCAGAAATCGCCAAACATCCCCACTACTTGAGATTACTTGAAGATGGATATGGTGCAGATTTAAACATAGCGGATGCCCAAAGTGCGATCGCATATTTACAGGATGAATTGATTAGTTAATTTCTAGTGGTAAATAAGCATAAAAATAGCCCCTATCTTGCCGTAGATAGGGGACTTTCAGAAGTATTCTGTTAATATAAATTTAAGATGTTTTTTGACTCACAAAGATAATGGTAGCACACAAAAGTCCAAATTTTAAAATTATCAAGCGGTGGCTTTTCTCCTCAGAAATTGACACTGTACTTTCCAAGCATTTAGCAGTAGAAAGCGGTAGTTTAAATCCGATTACAGGCACATTTAAACCTGGAAAAGCATCAGACTATCAGAAGGAACTGAATGCCCTTAAAAAGTCCCTTTTAGATGCAATTCAGGATGATTCAAGAGAGCATTACCCAATGGTTAGACTTGGGCATGATTTAATAGTTGGAGTTCACATTGAAGATTGGAAACTATTCTGCGTGATTGATACTTCCTCACGGGGTTTTGCATCCGCGAGATTCGATCCAGAGTTTGAGGGTATTGAATATTTTGATTTTGAATTTAGTGCATTTGACTGGGCTAAAAAATACAAAAATAGGCTAAAATTTGCTCAGTTGTAGATTTTTAAATAAGTTGATACCAAGGACATATGGTGAGCGGGGGCAATGTTCCCGCTATTTTTATGCAGATTTCATCAGACAGCGTAATTCAGAGTAGAAGCGATCGCGCCTAGCTTCAATCATCTTATGGTGCTGATACTTTGCATAGTAGTGATTGAAAACTGGGATTAGAAGGGAAGCGATCGCATTTAGGATGATGCAAACTGCGATTAGTAGGGCGATAATTACTGCGGCTGGGGATTGCATAGTTTTAATTTCCTGTAGTGGTATGGGTGAAAAGGGTAGGGGCTAGGCTCATCACCTAGCCAGGGGATTAGAACTTAGAAGGGAACGTTACCTGAGCCAAAGTAGCCAGTTAGGTAATCAGGGGATTGGGACTGGGGAGGTAAACCGATCGCACTGTCGAACTGTCCATCTAGGCGATCGTTTGCTGTCTGTGGTGCGGGTGCGGGGGCTTGGGTGGTTTGTGTTAGTGTGGTTGTCATAGTAATCAAATCCTTTTTTGGAGTATGGGACGTTGGCGCGTCCCTTTTCTATATACATACTAGCCCCCTAATCTATAGATTGACAAGGGGGCTAGTATAAAGATTGTATAAACATTAAAAAAGGAGGCTGTAACCTCCTGTTGGTAAGTATCGGTAGTGTTTTAGCCATTGGGTACGAGTTTCACGATATCAACTTGTTCCCGAATATCTTGTCCGGGCTTGCGGTTGTGGTATTGGTCTTTTTTAGGGTCTACAAAGCCATATTTAGCGTGATGGGAGGCGATATCGTCTTGAAATTGAGCGCAAACCTTAGCGACTGTCTCAGCCTTAGTTCCTGTCAATTTTTGAACTATAGAGGGTGAAATATACCAGCGTTGGGAGTGTTCTGTGCAGTTGTCGTTGTAAATTTTGATAGCGGCGATCGCTCTGCGGGTCAGTTCCTCGCCTCGTCCTGGGAATGTGTTGTATTTTTTGGTTAGCAATTCCTCAGTCGAAACCTCACGAGCATCAGTGTAAGGGAAATCCTGTTTTAGTCTTTCATGCTGGGCTACAACAGATTTCACATAAGCCATAAAAGAGTTATAGCCCAGTGCATCTGCGGATTGTCCAGTGAGAGCGATCGCTTGCTTGGCTAGTTCCTGTTCTTCTGCTGTTAAGTTGAATGTGATAGTCATAGTTTCTGTGATTTGTGTTTCAGGTTGAGTTTCGGTGATTTGGGTTTCTGGTTGAGTTTCTGGTTGAGTTTCGGTGATTTCGGATGTATCACCAACAGAATCCCTTGTAAGATATTTAAGAGCTAAATGCTCCCAGCGTTCTTTATTCCCTTTTCCTGAGTTAGTGAAATATTGAAAAGGATTCTGCTGTTCAGTTGTGTCGGGAAATTTTGCTTTGATAGCTTTTCGCACTGCTGTTAAAGGTTTAGCCCTGCTGTTTTTGTATTCAGGGTAAGCCTCTTTAATCTCAGCAGCGATCGCGTCGCATAAAGTCTGAATTTTGCTGCTTTCTGTTACCCCTTCTAGTCTCTGGGCTAGCTCTTGCCCCTTCTCTAGCCATTTGCTCATAATAGTAATATCAGTGTTTTCAATCTCTATACTAGCCCCTACTTAATATTATTGCAAGGGGGTTAGTATAGAGATTACTTATATAACTACAGGTGACAACTACAGGCGAACTAAGGTATACTTTTAGTTATATACAGGTATTAACTACAGGTGAATATGTTAACAGCAGCAGAACAGGCAGAGAAACGCGCCAAGGTTGCAAAGTTTGGTGAGGAAGATTTGAATTTAATGTCTGTGGCTGGACTAAAACAGTTAGCGGCTGGGATTGTACCGAACTACAGCAAACTTAAAAAGCCAGGTTTAATCTCTGAGCTTATGGCTTGTAGTAGGGCTGAGAGAGTATTAGTTGATTTAGTCCCTGATATCCCCCTAGAGGCTTTAGAGGAAAATAGATCCAAGGTAAAAGCTTTCTCAGAAGATGTAAATGAAGATTTAGGGATATGGACACGAAAGCTTTACGGTGAATTTAGAGCATTAGTACAGTCACGCTGGAAATCGGACGGAACTTGGGACGATGCCATACATGGAGATATGGCGGGATTGGCTTATAGAGTAGTGATGTATTTAAATCAGCGTGAGGGTGATCAATCTGATGGTGGATTATCTTGGGCAACAAAATTAAGATACCGGACACATATTTGTAATCTACTCTCTGAGTTAGTTGAGTCTGAATTGGGAGCGGTTTACTACAAGCAATTAAAGTCAAGCTTGGAGATGTTACTAAGACAAATTAAAATCCAAATCTCCGAACTGACTCATAAAAAGAAAGGTCATCAAGAGCGTAGGCTTGCAGAACGTAAACCGCAGAAAGCCACTATTGATTTAGTCCCACTACATGACTTTGCCATGACAGTTCTAACCAATCTTGATAAGTTGACTTATAGAGATTGGAAACGAGTATCTATTGCAATGGTGATCGCAACGGGTAGACGTTTGGCTGAGGTTCACCAGTCATCTACTATCTTTGAATTAGTGGATAGTCATCACGTAGCATTTAAGGGTCAGCTAAAAGTTAAGGGGGATGCAGCCAAATACTTTGAAGATAATCCTAGTTATGAAATCCCTGTTTTAGTTGGTGCTGATTTGGTAGTAGTAGGGCATCAATGGCTTAAAGATAATGGCAAGGTTGTAGACTCCCCAGAAGGTGTAAACCGTCGTTACAGTGGCGATATTTCTGATGCTGTTAAAGTGCTTAAAGGTAGATTGGGAATAGAGCATAAGTTTTTTACTTACAAAGGTTTGCGGACGATTTACGCTCAATCCTGTAATGCCATTTTTAACAACAGTGACCCTGACAATACACTATTCCTAGCCAAAATATTGGGACATGGTAGAGGTGAACTCCTGTTAGGCGACAACCTAACTGATATGCTCACACCACAGTCTTACAATTCTGATTTTGTGGTTGTAAATACCGACGTTGTAAAAACACGTTTAGGTCTATAAATGCCACAATTAAAGTATTGAAAAACATTGAAAATAATTGAAATATATTTATGAAAGAAACTAAAACATTGTCAGCACTTCAAGAACAAGCCGCGCTCATGGTGGCCAATGGTAAAAATCATAGTGAAATTGCAGAAGAGTTAGGCCGTAGCCCAAACTGGGTAGCACGTCTTGCGATGTCGCAGGAATTTAAAGATAAAGTGTCGGAATTTGAACAGGAAATAAAATCACAATTAAAATCACAATTAACCCTACAAATATCAGATGGTGTTGGGGATGTTCTGGCTTTTAGGGAGCGGTTAAAAACTTCGGCTGATGATATTCATAGAGTAGGTAAATTACTATTATCTAAAGTCACGAAAGCTATTGAAGATTTAGAGAGTGAAGATATCCCTGTCAGCCGATTAGGGGGGATGCTCAGGACTGCCACAGATGCCATTGATTGCTCAACGACGATGACACGCTACTCACTGGGTATTGATGAGTTAGTTGATGAACTAGTTGATGTGCAAAAATCTGCTGGTAGTGGTAAGGTCACAAACTGAAACAACTCC
>NZ_CAWUDL010000107.1:0-16118 GCF_963920945.1 Anabaena sp. CCY 9402-a | reverse complement strand
GTAAGTGAACAATTATCACTTTACCTTGCTTTTGTTCTTAACCGAGAAGTATTGAATAGAGTCCTTCCCAATAAAGATTGTTTAGGCGTTTAATCCAACACAAAATATTTCCCGACATTGGCTAATAAACTGTCGGGGAATTTCTACACTGTCCCCCCAGTGCAGATGAATATAAGAAGCATGAATATTTATTGGTAAACCCCATCCCTCACATCCGAGATTCTCTGCCACATCGTAGCGATAAGTGGTAAACAAAGGCTGATCAGGATTTGAGATGAGATGAGAACGATGGAACTCATGTCCATAAATATTTGTTCCAGCATTGACTAGGAGACTATCTTGCAAAGCTACAGCGCGACGATAGCCCAAAGTCAGCTTTTTATCCATCATCGCTGATGTGGGTAATATTCCCACCATCGGCCAAGATTTACCTTCAAAATCCACTATTTGTTCACACAAATACATTAAACCCCCACACTCTGCAATGGTGGGCATTCCTGCAAAAATAGCTTGTTTAACGCTATCACGAGCGTGAGTATTAGTGGCTAATTGTTGAGCAAACACCTCTGGAAAACCACCCCCAAAATACATTCCCTGCACACCTTGGGGTAATTCATCTGCTAAGGGACTCCAAAAGACCAATTCTGCACCTAAATTTTCCAGAATATCTAAATTATCTTGATAGTAGAAATTAAAAGCGCGATCGCGTGCTACGGCAATTTTAACAGGCATCGGATATTGGGCATTGGGAAAAACTTCTACCTTGTCCCCCCAGTCCCCAGTCTTCAACAAAGGTAATAAAGTTTCCCAGTCAAAGCAATTATCACCTAAATCAGCGAGATGAGTGATGACAGCATCCAATTCGGGGAGTTCGGCGGTAGGGATTAAACCTAAATGGCGATCGGGAATTGTAATATTATCTTGACGACGTAAAACGCCAAGAATAGGTAAATGTAAAGGTTTGAGGGAATCTTTCAAGAGAGAGAGATGGCGATCGCTACCTACACGATTCAGCACTAAACCCGCTATTTCAATTCTAGGGTCGAATGAGCAATAACCGTGAGCGATCGCTGCCACCGAACCAGACAAGCGACTACAATCAAGCACCAACACCACAGGTAAATCTAAAAGTCGTGCAATGTGTGCTGTACTAGCAAAATCAGTGCTAAGTAAATTGTCTTCCCCAGTCCCCTTCACTCCATCAAACAACCCCATCACCCCTTCAACTAAAGCATATTCACTCTCTTGATGATGAGTAAAACACTGACGAACGTAGGCTGCTGAAGTCAACACTGGGTCTAAATTCCGACACGCACGACCTGTAACGTAAGTATGAAACATTGGGTCAATATAATCTGGCCCGACCTTAAAAGATTGCACCACAGCACCACGCCGACATAAAGATGCTAAAAGGGTAAGCGTGACTGTTGTCTTACCCACTCCACTACGTTCCCCAGCAATAACTAAAGCCATAAAAGCAGGATAGGAGGTGTTTACTACCTTGGATCTTAGAGGAGTAGTATACCGCCTCATCCGAGATTCTGACTTGGCACTACTTACCTACTAGTTGCGTCACGTTCGTAGTAAGGACTTTAGTCCTAATTTTTCTAAGGACTAAAGTCCTTACTACAAACTTAAATAGAAGCTCATTGATTAAGTATAAATATTTAGACAGTAATGCCGAATCAATTCCAGCAGAATAGTAGAAGTTTTTCCCCCTACACCCCTACACCCCTACACCCCTACACCCTCTTTTCTGGTTGGCGGTTAATTAAGCGTCTTCTCCCAGTGTTGTTTGCCATATCATTGTCTACAACCGTTCTACTAGGCAACTTCACTCCCGCAACTGCTCAATTACCACAGTCACCCCGTCAAGAAATCCGTGGGGTTTGGCTGACGAATAATGACTTTAACATCCTCAGAGATCGCGCTAAAGTACAGGATACATTTGCTCAGTTACGGCGGTTGAACTTTAATACAGTCTACCCGGTGGTTTGGAATGATGGTTATGCAAAATATCCCAGTGCGGTAACGCAACGCATGGGCATTCCTTTTTTCTTCAAAGGGACAGAAGGGCAAGATATAATTGCAGATATTGTTAGCCAAGCCCGCCGCCAAGGGTTACTAGCGATACCTTGGTTTGAGTTTGGTTTCATGACTCCCCTAACTTCAGAACTAGCATCCCAGCATCCAGAGTGGTTGACACAAAAGCGGGATGGTACTCAAACTTCAATCTCAGCTGCGGGTGAGGTAGCATGGCTGAATCCTTTTCGCCCAGAAGTACAACAGTTTATTACTGACCTGGTAGTAGAAATCATTAGTAAATATGATGCTGATGGTATTCAATTTGACGACCACATGAGTTTACCTGTTGATTTTGGGTACGACAAATACACAATTAACTTGTACACTCAGGAAACGGGGAATCCCCCGCCGCCTAATCCTCAAGCCCAAGCGTGGATGAAATGGCGGGCAGATAAAATCACAGCCTTCATGGTGCAACTTAACCAAGCTGTGAAAGCCATAAAACCCAGAGCAATTTTCTCGGTTTCGCCCAATTACTATAACTTTGCTTACAAATTTCAACTCCAAGACTGGCTTAATTGGGTGCGGTTAGGTGTTGTCGATGAGTTGGCAGTACAGGTTTACCGTGATGATTTGCAAAGCTTTGTTAGTACAATTATTACCCCAGAAATTATAGAGTCACAAAAAATAATACCTACTGCTATAGGTATTATGACGGGGTTGAGAAATCGTCCAGTTTCCATACAACAAATTCAGTCTCAAGTACGGGCGGCTCAAGAACGTGGTTTAGGTGCAGTCTTTTTCTACTACGAAAGCCTTTGGGACTATGGTACAGAACCAGTGGCGCAGCGTCAGGCTGGGTTTCAAGCACTGTTTCCTAATCCGGTGGTACGTGATACTTCCCAAGTCATAGCTCGTAAACCCAGTTTTGATACTATATCAGTTCCCTTATATCCCAGGGGTGCAAGCGGTTATTTCCTAGAGGTGGCAGTAGCTAACGGTCAGCCTAGGCGTGTTCTTATGGATACAGGCTCGGCGGGGCTAAGAGTTCCTAGGGAGTTTTTAGGTAATGCCCCCATTAACAGCACGGGTCAAATAGTTAGGGAGGTGTCAAGTGATGGTACTATCTTAGAAGGAGAGATAGTTTACACTAATTTACGGATTAGTTTGATTGCCACTGAAGAACCTGTTCCTGTGCAAGTCGTTACTAGCCGCCAATGTACCCCGCAAAAACCTAATTGTTCTGCCAAAAGTGGTACACCATTTGCTGGTATTATCGGAGTCAATTATTCAGAACGCACACTTCCCTATAATCCCTTAAGAAAACTACCAGGAAATCTGAGTAATGGATTTATAGTTACAGGTAATCGTGGTAGTAGTAACGGTAGTCTGATTCTCGGCTTGACAGCACAGAATCGAGCAGGGTTTAAAATAGCCTCTCTGAGTCAACAACCTGTAATTAATGGTATTCCTGGCAACAGATGGGACTCTAGACTCAATGGAGTTTGTTTAGCGATCGCAGCCAGTTCTATGAAAAATACCTGTAATGCCAGAATGGTAGTTGATTCTGGGATAAACAGCAGTTTGATTGACTTTAAAACTGCTTCCCTAATGGGTAAACTCAAACCAGGAAGATTACGCCCACAAAATACGGTGAAACTATCAATTCCTCAAATTTTTAACTACAGCATTACCCCAGGAAACACCAATGGGTTGAATGTGTGGAATGTCAATGTTGTTCCACAGCTAGACCAACCTGTGGTGGTGAATAGTGGGATAGGATTTTTCAACAGATATGATGTACTGTTTGATCCAGTCAATGGAAGACAAGGTTTTCGCGATCGCGCTTAAAACCTAATACCCCCATGCTGAAAATTTAGCTCACCATTCACCACTCCCTACTTATCGGGGATGAAATTCTACAGTTGTTTCTAAAATTTTGATGTCGTAATGACCAAAAAAATCATTACCGAGTAATCCGATTGGTGCGTTGTGTGCGATCGCTACTTCTACATTTTGAACCCCAGCACCACCTGCTGCCATCGATTGTACTGTACTAATAGGAAATTCGATTTGGCTACCATCAGCAATTTGCGCTGTCATTACTCCTGTCGTTTTGAGTTGCAGCGCATTTGCTGTTCCTATCGTAATTAACGTATTGTTAGCACCTGTATCAAAAATCATCTCAAAGGTTTTGTTGTTATTAAAGGTGACATCAATTACAGGAGTTCTGCCCAGACGGCGTTTGATGGGAACACGAAATACTCTTTTTTCTGCCTGGGGAGATATTTTTTTCTCAATGTTAACGCCACAAAGCTTTTCTAGTTTAATTGTTCTACCAGAGGCGTTAATCATAAAACATTCGCCTGGGTCTTCAGCATTTACACGATGGGGTAAGGCTAAAAACATCAGTGTTGGCAGGAGTGTAATTAAAGCTAAATTGATATTTGTAATAATCAGCTTGCTAGCATTTATCATTTGATTTTCTTTATTAATATCTAAATAAAATATTATTTATTAGAGATAGACTAATTCGGACTATAGTTGTTACTATGAAATTTATTTTTCGCCGCCTAGTCAAATATTAGAATAAGGTTAGTTTTATATATATTACCTATATTTACTGAACAATAAATTAAAGTTTAGGTGAAGAATAGATAAAAATACTGGTGGTAAATAAAATTTTGCTAAACTTGGCTATTTCGCAACTTTAATCACAGTTTTTTGCTGCATACATAGCAGTAGAGATCGCATTGTTCACAGCCATATCCTTTTTAGAGAAAATTATCTCTTGTGTGATGGTACGTGGTGCTACTACTCCACACACAGCCGCAGCCGCAAACCCATACAAGACTTACGCAAAAACTCTTTCAAACCCTTATTTCTCCGTGTTCTCTGCGTCTCTGTGGTATGCGCTACGCGAACGTTATTCAGTAATTTGAATTTTGAATTTTGCATTTTGAATTCAAAAAAGGTCATAGTAGGAGGTGTAGAACCTAAATCACTTTGTCCAAAGCCAATGTGATAGAAACTTTCCCCGGACATATTGTTGACGACATTTTGATGCTTGCATGATATTACATCAGATTGCAGATTTTCTTGACTATGAGTGGACTGACGTTAACCAATCGCCTAGTTATTGGTACGAGGGGCGTTGTCTGCAAACTGGTGATTTAATTAGGCTACCACGCACACCTTTAGTAGAAGCGATCGCCTGTGGTTTAATGCAACAACTAGCCGAAGATGAGCGTTATTTCCATGAAGGTAAAATGTATGGTGTCTTATTAGTAGAACTACTCACAGGTGAACAACGAGTTTTAAAAGCTTTTTCTGGCTTACTCAATGGTGAAAATGTTGTAGATGGCTGGGTTGCGCCGATTCCTGGGAGAGAACAAGTAGCTTTACAAGAAGCGAAAACTTTGGCTGAGTTAGAAGCAATTAAGCAAGAACTCATCACCCTGAAACAATTACCAGCGAGACAAGAGGATGAAAATTTATCGCGGGAATTTGCACAACAATTGCAAGTAATGAGCGATCGCCATTTTAAGTTGAAACAGCAACGACAGGAAAAACGCCAGCAACTTAGCGACACACTCACAGGTGAAGCCTTAACTTTGGCTTTAGAACAACTAGATGCAGAAAGCCGTCAGCAGGGAATAGAACGCCGCAAACTCAAACGCCAACGAGATGTAACTTTGGCAACTTTAAAAGCAGCGATCGCTACAGCAGATACTCGTATTCAATCACTCAAACAACAGCGTAAAGCCCTATCTCGACAACTCCAAGCCCAGATGCACGCCGCTTACTCCCTGATGAATTTTTTAGGGCAATCTTCATCATTGCAGCAATTAATGCCCGATGGTTTACCGACAGGTACAGGCGACTGTTGCGCCCCGAAGCTACTCCACTACGCCGCCACCCACGGACTTAAGCCCCTAGCAATGGCAGAATTTTGGTATGGGACATCTAATCAAGATAAATCCCAAGGGGAATTTTATGGCGCTTGTGCAGAACGCTGTCAGCCATTGATGGGGTTTTTGTTGGCGGGTTTAAGACCTAACCCCCCTACCCCCTTCCCTTTTAGGGTTTGGGGAGAGGTAAAAACTATTTACGAAGACGAACATTTGATTGCTGTCAACAAACCTGCTGGACTGTTATCTGTTCCAGGGCGTTATCTAGAAACTCAAGACAGCGTGATCAGTCGCTTACGTAATTTATTACCAGATGGCGATAATTTAGCGGCGGTGCATCGCTTAGATCAAGAAACCTCTGGGATTCTCTTGGTGGCGCGTGATTCTCAAACTTATCGTCAACTTAGCCAGCAATTCCAACAGCGACAAGTCCACAAGGTTTATGAAGCCATACTTGCAGGCATTGTCGCCATAGACACAGGTTTAATTGAATTACCATTATGGGGAGATCCACAAAATCGACCTTATCAACAAGTTGACTGGGAGCATGGTAAACCCAGCTTCACACGCTTTCGGGTGATGGCGAGGGAAGGAGAATATACCCGCGTTGAGTTTGCACCATTGACAGGACGCACCCATCAGTTGCGGGTTCATGCTTTGGTAGGATTAGGAAAGGTGATATTAGGCGATCGCCTATATGGTTGCAATGCTGGGGCTACTCGTTTACACTTACACGCCAAAGAACTCTGCTTTCAGCATCCACACACACAAGCAATTATTCATTTACAAACTGAAACACCATTCTAATGTTTTTGCAGTTGTTTGCCTACGTCAGAGAGGCAGTTTTGCAATCCGATCAACCCACTCTTCTGCACTCGATACTGCCCAAATTAGCAATAGTTCCTCAATAACGATTTCAATTGGTAGTTTCCTAGAAACGATGATCACTCCTGAACTCTGATTGTTGCTGATAAATTCAGCAAATTCTGATGGCATAGTTTTGCGGTCGTGGCTGGCGAGAACGCGCCCCTGTTTTGCGGCGATCGCCAATACTTCTACATCTTTAACGCCTTCCAACCTAGCAGCAAAGGCAGTTTGAAAATTAATCGTAGGTTCTCGCCGTAACACGCCAGTGACAATCGCCTGATTCAAGTCAGCATCGGCTTGGTAACTAATAATCACGATCCCACTTGCTGACTCCCTGACCTAGCTACCATCAGCTTATTATACAAAGCAGGATCAGTAGTTTGCAAGGGTTGGGGCATAGCATCAAAAGCGGCTTCCTCTGCTGTTAGGTAAGAATCTATCTCAACACGATTAGCTAGATAGAATGCGATCGCACCATAAACTTGCTCTAATGTTAGTAACGGAAAAGACTGGACAATGCTTTCAGGTGATAATCCACTTCGGAAGGCGTAAACAACAGAGTCGAGGGAAATCCGAGTTCCTTCGACCCAATAAGCATCCTTTCGATACTCTACATAAGATTTAGCTGCAACAACTGGCATATATTTATTTTGCTTCTACCTACTCTTAATCATAAACTCAATATATCAATCGGGTTCATGTGCTGACTTTAACCGCAGCTATAGCCTGTTCAATTTCTTGACGCAACTCAAATCCAGGCTTGTTGCTGTTTCTCAGGGTTTTCAAGCTAACCTTGATATTTTCCCAGAGTTTCGGGGCTGGCGATCGCCAGATGATATTAACTACTCAACCTTATATTTATCTTGATTCAATATCTTGCTGAAAAACTAAGATAAAATCATTGACGGTTTTTTTATAGTTAAAACCATAATCTAACAAAGCTTCCTTTAAAGTTTCTACCTCAGATTCGGTAAGTATATTTTTCTTAGGTGTTATCTCAATAGCTTCATCATTTACTGTAAAACTGAAAGATTCTTTAAATTGGTTATAATCCCAGTTTAATTTTCTAGCTGCATTTAACTCAATGGCAGCTATTGTATGATCAAATTTGCTTGTAACCATTACTTTGGCTCTCGTATTAGCTAACCTAAATTTTAACAATCATAAGAGAGAATAAACTAAAACTAAGTTCTTAATTAAGAGCCGAGAAGTAATACCATATATTTTCTGATTTTCAAAAAATCAGCCTATTGGTGAATGTATAAAAGAGAATAATAAGCTAGAGATTTCCAGTTAATCAATAGATAATGATCTGATATTTACCAGATTTAACCCCAATCATCATAAGTTAGGGCAATACTCGCGATACTACTAGAAAAATTGAACTATAAAACCAAAAAAGGCTATGCTATTTTATTAAAGCTAGGATACATTAACTTAATTGTTGTATTCATAATTTGTGCAGCCAGTAGCGTAACTGCAAGTTGCTCACTTAATCAGTCAATGGGAATAATTTGATTTCACCATAATCATGTAATGTGCGACTTATTATTTTGTTACACAGGGCTGGTCAAATAAACAAGAGAGCTTATGCAACACTGTTGAACGATAACCTCTCTAGTTCAATTAACTTGTTACCGAATATTAATTTGCACATGGCGTAATGAATAATCAAACTGCAAGCTTTTTTGACGACCTGCCAATGATTTTGGTTGGGCCAATACTAAAACATACTGAACCGGAATCGGTGACAGTGTTGATGGCATTAAAACAGTCTTGCCAGGTAGAAATCAAAGTTTATCACACAACAGATTATGGTGAAAGGTTAGAAAATTATTTATTAGTGGGGCGACGTTCTACAGTTGCTTTAGGCAAACATTTACACGTCGTAGCGATTACAGCTGTGTCTGCAAATGGGGAGAGTTTAACGAATGATAGCATCTATGCTTATGACTTCCAGTTTACCCTTGCAGACCAAACTGTACTCACACTAGAGCAAGCTTTATCTTCTAACCGCTTTCCTCACGTCAGCATTAGCTACTTTGCACATCAAAAACCAACTTTTGTTCTTCCACCCAACCACCTGGAAGATTTGCACATTGTCCATGCTTCCTGTCGTAAACCTCATGGTCATGGATTTGATGCCTTACCAATTTTAGATGGGTTAATAGCAACTGCCAAGCAAACTCGCGATGACCTCCGGTCGCTCGGAGAGCATCGCCCCCATCAGTTATTTCTGACAGGTGATCAAATTTACGGTGATGATGTAGCCGCACCATTTTTATGGTGTGCTAGTCGTTTAGGGGATGCTTTACTAGGTTGGGAAGAACAACTACCCATAGATCAAATTTATCGTACACCCAAAGAACTACCTCCCGGCGATCGCGCTCAAGTGGCTACAGAAAATGCTGGCTTTACGGCTGGATTACACAATAAACCAGAGAAAGTGTCTAGTCATCTTTTCAGCTTGGGGGAATATTACGCTGCTTATATACTTTCTTGGTCGCCAGTGTGCTGGCCAGATGCGTTTCCTAAAGCACATAGAGTCACCAATAAGCGTCATGCTATCAAGTATTGGAACAAGTCAGTTAAGTATTTACGCCAATATATTCAAACTCTGCCGCAAGTGCGCCGTGCTTTGGCTAATATTCCTACCTACACCATTTTTGATGACCATGATGTTAGTGATGATTGGAATTTAAATCAAGCTTGGTGTTTGCGGGTGTTGGGTAATCCTCTGGGAAGGCGAGTTGTGCAGAATGCTTTATTAGCCTATGCAGTGTTTCAGGCTTGGGGTAATACACCTAGGCAATTTGTCGCTAATAGTTCCGGTGAAAAGTTGCTAGTTGCGGCTAGTGCGTGGTCAAATTCCCAAGGGACAGATCAAGATGCAGAGGAGGCGATCGCGCGATATGTTGGCATACCAACTACTGATCCTCACACTGACTTACCTAATTTGATTTTAGAAGATGGGGTGTTTATTTTAGACCGAGATCCCCAAGTATTGACTTGGCACTACACCATCAAAAGTCACTGCCATGAAGTCATCGTCCTAGATACACGCACTTGGCGGGGCTATCCAGCCGATCAAAAACCCATAGCCCCACCCATGTTATTGTGTCCACGGGCAATGAATCAACAACTACTGCAACCTTTACAACAAACAGCAGACAATCATCATCTCACCACCTTTGTTATTGCCCCGACAAATGTATTTGGTTTGCAAGTAATTGATTGGATTCACCATTGGCAATTAAAACGCGAACAAGTTTTTTCTACAGATGTGGGAGATGCTTGGAATATTAATTTTCCCGCCTTAGCAAAACTGTTAAATATTTTTTGTGAGCAACGTGAAAAACTTGTGATTCTGTCTGGAGATATTCACTATAGTTGTACCGCTCGCTTATCTTATGCAAAAACGCTCAATTCACAAAAACAATCTGTATTAGTACAGTTGACTTCTAGTGCTTTAAAGAATGAAGAAACAGTCACCAGATTAATTCATACACGTTTAAAAGAGTGGCTATTACCAGAAAAAATCAGACGGTGTCTAGGCTGGAATCACCCACCAAATATGGTGCAAGTTTCTGCGAAAAAATCAGCCCGCTATCAAGTAAAGAATAACCCTGATTGGTATTGTGTACTGGAGTGGATACCGCGACAAAGCACGCAAGATTTCCACTCTCAAAGAGAAATGTCTTTTTTAATCAATGCCCACAAAAAAGCCCAAAATTCTTACTTGCAATGGTTACAACCTTTCATGTTTTGGCAATATCGATGGTTTCAGGATGGTAAGGAAGTTGTGGGATTGAATAATATTTCTTTGGTTCATTTTGACTTAACAGAGATGGAGAATGATTACAAAGTTATTCAGGATGTTTTTTGGTGTGATTCTAAATCTTCAACTCAAATTGTCTATAGTCGTTTTGCAATCAATTTACAACCAAATCAGAAATTGTTATAAGTGCTGACTAGTAATTCATTACTGCTCAGTTAAGCCTAAAACATCACTTCGATGTAGGTTGGGTTGAGCGATCAACCCAACAAATCTTACATTTTGCTGAGTTTCCTTCCTCAACCCAACCTACAAATATTCTTAATCCCGACTACAAATATTTAGGCAGACTAACTTATCACAATTTCTGCAACAACTCTTGAGTTAACTGCAAAAATGCTTTAGAACCGGCTGATTGAGGTGCGTTTAAAACAGCCGGAACAAAACTATCAACAGCTTTAGCCACATTAATATCTACTGGAATTTGTGCTTTACAAATTTGTTCTACACCAAAATCTTCTACAACTCGGTGCATTACCTGTTTGTAATATCTACCCGTTAATAGGTTAGTATTACACATACTAAAAACAATTCCCAGCATTTTAATATTTATCTTAGTCTCATGTTCATGACTATCTTTTAACTGGGCAATACGTCTTTCTAACAGTTGAATACCTACTACAGATAAAGGTTCTGGTTTTGCTGGGAGAAGATAAAAATCACTGGCTGCTAAAGCACTCCGCGTCAATAAATTGTAGCCGGGGGCGCAATCTAAAAGAATAAAATCATACTCATCGCGTACTGGTTTTAAGATATTATTAATCAAGACTCTCTCAAACCGATTCCAAACACCTTCAAAGTTTTGTTCACCTAAAGCAACTGTTTGTCTATGCAACATTTCTGACACGACAAACTCATCATATAAGTCTATATCTCCTGGTAATAAATGTAGTTCTGGCAGATTACAGACTTGAGTTTGAATGATATCCTTGATAGTTAACTTAGTATTCGGATCTGGATTGATAACTTCATCAATGAGATACCTAAATGTCAGTCTTTGTTTGCGACGCTTGGCAAAATCTAAAGGCGACATCAAACTAAGTGTGGCACTGATTTGCGTATCTAAATCCAGAACCAGCACCTTTTTACCATAATTTTTTGCCAAACAAGTAGCCAAATTCACAGTGAGGGTAGTTTTACCTACACCACCTTTCATATTTGCAGTAGCAATTACATATCCCATTTGTTAATTCCTCTGATGACGCGTTCCCAGTTAATGAAAATTTCCGGTAAATTTAATCTTTACAGGAAAATTAAAAGAGTTGTGCCAGCAATATTGCCTCGATAGAGTATATAGTAATACGCCCTTATGATAATTCGTAATTCGTAATTCGTAATTAAGCAAGTTTGGTTATACAAACCATTTGTGATAGCCGAAACCCCGGTTTCTTAAAGAAACCGGGGTTCTGAAGTCCCACAATTTTTACAAATTAAATAAATTGCTGTAGTTGTTACACCTAAAACTTATTTTTCTGATAACTGAATCTCTATTATTGATGGTTAAATTCTACTTAGGAGCGAATCAATATCATCTCTATATGTAATAGTTTAATATTGAATTAATACACAACATTCCTGTTAGTTCGGCTGAATGCTGATTATAAAATATCTCAGTATTTTGCAGTACGCCTTTACCATGAATTATCTCATAGTGGTAATATCCATATTGGTCAAGATAAACAACTAATGTAAGTTGATTAACAGCTAGCATTGAAAGTAGTTTTGTACTCATTGTTGTACATCCTGGGTGTAGGGTAGGAGGTGTATATATATTTATTGTTCAGTTTTTTATTAGCCCTACAGGATGAACTTAGATAAGTTTTGGAGAAATTTTTTAGTAATCTACTTGGATGGCTGAATTTATTGGCGTAGATGGGGTGCAGGAAATATAAAATCAGTATTTGTAAGTAGGGAGTTTAACAATATCATCAATTATTAATAATGATATCGGTGAAATTGCGCCTACTGAGTTTTTTCTGATGGGATCTGAATTTGTTTAGCAAACAGGCTTTGTAACCGATGCAATTGGGGGCCAATTTGGTAGAGTAAATCACCTTTACCTAATAGATAAGAGGCGGATGTTTCTGTACCTCCTAAGACAATTTTTGAGTCGGCTTCGCTAGCAGTTCTTAAAGCAACTCTTCCTGGCAAATTTGAACGGATAATTGGGGTGACAATACCGGCTTCTGGACGTTGGGTAGCAATTATGAGATGAATTCCCGCCGCCCTTGCCATTGCTCCTAAACGTTTTATACTGAGTTCTAATGCTTTGCGAATTTCTTTTTCTGCCATAAAGTCGGCGTATTCATCAAAGATGCAAACGATGCGAGGTAAAGGTTGATGAGAACGCTGATTGTAGGTGCTTAAATCAGCACAGCTAGCTTTTTCAAACTGCTGGTAACGGGATTCCATTTCTAAGACTAATGCTTCCATGAGTTCGGTAGCGCGATCGCTATCTTTAACGACTGGCGAATATAACCAAGCCATGCGTTCAAACTCTGGAAAGGTGACGCGCTTGGGGTCTACTAGGGCAATTTTGAGATTTTGCGGGGTATGACGATATAGTAGGCTGAGGAGGAGCGATCGCAAAAATTCGCTTTTACCGCTACCAGTTGTCCCCCCAACTAAAAAGTGACAGGAATTAGGATCAGATAAATCAGCTTCTAATAGTTTTCCTTCCAAATTTACCCCAATGGCAATTTTGATAGGTGCAGTTGCGCTTAAAGTTTGGGGTTGAATATACTCTGTAAAACTAGCCACCTGTCTATCTGAACGGGGTAAATCAATACTCACATACCCAGCTTGTGGCGCAATTAACGGTTTATCTGCTAATCCCAATTGCACTTGCAAGTCACTTGACAGTCTCAGCAGTGCGCTAACTTTCACACCCAAATTAGGCTTCAACTTCACCCTGATAAAAGCCGGCCCCACAGCCGCGCCTAAGTATTCAACCCCAACACTAAAAGATTGCAGTGTATTAACCAACGCTTCGCCTATTTCATCAGCATTAGGTGTTTTTTCCTCACTCTTGATATCAAGATTAATAAATTCCTCCCCCCTTTTTAAGGGGGGTTGGGGGGGATCAGATATGACATCACCAAAAAAAGTCTGACACTTTTGCTGTTGGGGGCAAATTTCGCACAGATAAGGCTGAGTTGTCCGTGGCGGTGGGTTGGGTTGGGGTGATTTCCAATTCAACCATTGTTGCATTTGTAGCAATTTGAGGGGAATTAGCTGATGTACTGTATTTTCTAGCTGTTCCCAGGAGTAACGATACTCTTTAAACTCAGGTAATACACAATAAACTGCTGAGTCAACAGGGACTTTTTTCTGATGGTGCAGCATATAACTGTAAAGTGAAACCTGAGCCAATTGTGCGGAAGGATCAACAGGCTGATAGGTTTTAAACTCCACCATACACAGGCGATTTATTTCAAAATTGAACACTAAACAATCAAATTCACCCCTGACTAATTGCTGTGTTCTATTTGGTAAGGTGAAGTAATTTTCAATGCTGCGTTCTGTAGATAAAAAAGTGTTACTAATGACTGTTTCTGCACTGCAATAGCGTCTATTAATTACTAATAACTCTGTAAAGCGTTTGATGAGTCCTTGTAATCCATTCCAAACCTGTAAAAGTGGTTGTCCTTGCTTGCTATCTTTTTGTACAGCTTTTTGTAAATAGGGAAAAAATTCTAGCTGATAGAACAGTTGTTGCAGTGCATTAGTAATTGTTTCTATATTTAGCTGTGACACTGCTGGTTTAAATAAATTGGTAAATTGTGGTTCAATTAGAGCTAATTGGATAAATTTATCTGCTAGTTGGTGAAATGGATTACCAATACCAATAGCTGTATCTGGGGGTAAAAATATTGCTTTATCGCCAAATTGATGATTGAGATAAAACAGCCGAGGACATTCAAAAGCAACTCGGACTTTGGTAACACTTAAAGACTGATTTTTAGATGTGTCTGTTAACTGTTGTGAGTCATTTTTTAACATAAAAATATTAGTTATAGCGTTGGGATTAGATATTTCTAGTAAGCGACGGTGAACAGCCGCTAGATAAACAGTATCCATCGCCGCATATTTTAACTGCTTTTGGCTGAGGGGACGCTTTCCCCAATCACTTGCTTGTTCTTCTATATCTACATGAGAAAAGTTACAGAGTTCTACTGCTAAAGTCTTTAATTTTAAATTAGAAGTTTCTAGGCGTTGGCGTGTAATTTTCCTGGCTAATTGCAAGGTACAAGTGACATTATTAGCTAGGTGTCCGCCTAAATATTTCAGGTCAAAGCTAGCATTATGAAAGACTTTTAGGATATTAGAATTAACCATGATTTGGTTAATAAAATCTACAGCCGAATCATGTTTGTCAAGTACATCAAGAATGCAAGCATATTTACCTGTTAAGTCTGTATGGTCAGCTAATACCTGAATCAGCGATAATTTTGGTTTAGATGTATTCCAATGAGCAACCTCTGTATCTACCCACAGTGTTTTAGCTGTTGCTAATTTGGAGATGACATCTATAATTTCTGTTGCTTTTGTCAGGTAGTGCATTGAATAAATATTAATAACAAGTACAGGCTATTATGCAATTAAACAAATCAATTGTTCTTGCAATTTAGCTTTTGGGTTAATCAGTTTTACTTTCTTCTCCTGACATAAAAGCTCAATCAAGAGTTGCACATCAGTTTCTTTCACTGTAGGAAACTGATCGGCAGAGTTTGTAATTAAAGTTTTTACTCCCATATAACCTTGAGTTTTAACAAGATTTAGCAAAAACTCTTTTACTGGTCTTAAATCTGTTGTTGGATCAGGTGGGTTATCTTCTTTAGGTACAATTTCTAAATCCTGTAATAATTTACATTTATCTAAAATTTTAGATTCGCGTATTAAAGGTTGTAGTTCTCGCAAAGTAATGACTTTACCTGCGAGTATCAACTCATGAGCAAGCGCAGAGTTAACAAAACTATGATATGTCTCCAAGTAGTGAACTGAAGTTACATCAGGCTTGATATGATTATGGTTAGTATATGTAAAAATCTGCCTGTAAAGTTGATTCCCTGCAAGATTAGGTTTTCCAACACTTGCTAAACGAATCAATTTCAGCGTATGACATAAGTTTTGAGATACTACTTTTTGACAAGCATTCATAACATTAAAAAACGATTGCATACTGGCATCTTCTGTCCACACAATGCCTATGGTTTCACCATTATTAGGCTGCCGATAACTTAAGGAATAACCAGCAGATGCTCCTTTCAAGAGTTTAGGCTTAATGTTTTGTACTTGTAATGCCTCTAATGCTTCCTGTAATATCCGAATTAGTTCTGTAGCATCTAATAAAGTTATTTTGGTAATTTTTCCCTGATTTTTTTTATATTCTTGTTGCCATCGTAATTGGAATGCTGCTTGAATTGGGAGCATCCACTTTTGGAAGATATACAAGTTTTGGGAGAATATAACAACAGAGA
>NZ_CAWUDL010000106.1:0-16238 GCF_963920945.1 Anabaena sp. CCY 9402-a | reverse complement strand
AGATTCTTCGAGAGTTTGGTACAAACTATGTAATTAATTTTGTTTAGCTACTTACCAACCATTCTGATGGGTTGACCCATTTCGTTATAGTAGGTTTGACCTCTACAACTTAGCCAGTGGATGCTGCCATCAGGCCAAATTACTCGATATGTAATGGCAAATTCTTGATGTTGCTCAATACTGCACTTAACTGCATCTTGAAAAGATGTTCTGTCTTCAGGATGAACTAACTCCAGAAATGCTTCCGGGCTAGGACAGATAGTACCCTGGGGTAGTCCATACAATAGCCCCATATTGGCTGACCAGAGGGTATCATTTGTCAATAGATTCCAGTCAAATATCCCCATATGGGCAGATATGAGAGCTAAACTCAATCTTTCTTCGCTCTGGCGCAGTAATTCTTCTGTTTGTTTGCGTTCGGTAATATCTTCAGCAACGCCGCCATAAGCATATATTTGGCCTTGTTCATTACGTATGGCAAAACCCCGATCCCAAATCCAACGCACCGAGCCATCAGGTCGCAGAATGCGATATTCTTCATTGGTGGCTTCACCGTGCTTTTGTCGCTCTACTTTGGCAATAACGCGATCGCGATCGTCGGGATGTAATGATTCTATCCAAGAGAATGGCTGATTACGTAAACTTTGACATGAACGTCCCCAAATCTGTTCATAAGCTGGATTAACGTATAAGTTTTCCCCTGACTCTAACTGGGCAATCCAAATTAAAGCATGAGTGTTTTCAGCAAAACAGCGAAATTTCTCTTCACTTTCTCGCAATGCGATCTCTATTTGTTTGCGTTCGGTGATATCTCTTCCTACAGCCTGAAACTCTACAACTTCCTTGTATTCATTTGGGATACCAACTATCTTCCATTCAATCCAACGAATACCTTTAACTGTTAATGCTGGTTGCTCTTTGATGGTTATGTCATGAGGTGGAGACTTCAACAAATTGAAGTTTTCTACAGCTTGAGGTAATTCATCACTAGGAAACAGAGTAAATACAGAATCGCCAATCAACTCATGTAATGATTTACCAAAAAGTTTGCACGCAGAGGGGTTGGCAAATTTAATCCGCGCTGAATGATCAACGCGGAGGATTAAATCTGTTTGGCTTTCCACTAACTGGCGATAGGTTTTTTCACTCTGTCGCAATGCTTCTTCAGTATTGTGACGCTCAATGATTTTTTGTTGCCAAAGCTCCTGGGATATACCCAACTCTGTGAGATTTTCTCGCAGCTTAAATGAGTAGTCAGTTGAATACTGTAACGTTGGACTTGACTGATGTAACTCAATTTGTGGTTTATTTACAGCTTCAACAATACTTACCAATGGTAACTGATTACACCCATGTAGCAAACTGGTGGCAGTCACAACTCCTACTAAGCGTTCATCATCATCCACAATTGGCAAATGGCCAATCTGATGGTTTTGCAGTACCGACAAGGCTGTAAGAATATCTTGAAAATGTGATAGTTTCATCGTCGTGACTGGCTGTGTCATGACTTCAGCCATTTTAACTTGAGAAAAATCTATACTTGACGCAGCCAGCCTAAATATATCTCGTTCTGTAAAGATGCCTAAGACTTTTTCTGCCTCTACAACTAAAACACAGCTAGTTTTTTGTAAATACCAGTTGCGTGCATTGCAAACTGCGTTTAAACTGGTGAGCGTTGAGATTTGGCTTCTTTTGTGATACATCAAGCTAATAGCATCGACTATATAACTATCAGGGTCAATCGTCAGAGGGTAACGATTGATAGCATGATATAGATTAGGTAAATCAATGAGATGCTGGTCGAGTTGCATAGTTAATTCGTCAATTGTCATGATTTTAGGGGACACCAAAAAATCAATCATTCCAAATTGGCTGTTGGTAGAGTGTGTCAGGATGAATAATTTCTTGGTATTTCCAGGATTTATCTCGCTGACTCACCCTACATATATCAGTATTACTCTAGGCACTCAGCCAAGTTGATGATCCAAATGAGAAAATACTGCGAGTATTGATAATGTTGTGGGATGCTTAAAGATTATTCTATTTGTAAATTAAGACTATGATGAACTCTTAGTTTAAAGGAATTATCCTATTTTATAGATTGATTAGTCTAGTTAAATTTTTTTACATAAAATTAATATTTTGAAATCTGGCGATCGCTGTAATATTTTTTGTGTGTCTTTTAATGCTATAAGCTAAATTCCACTTAAATCTTCGCTATTTAAGCCTTATCCAAGTTTATTGCTAGGAATTTTAAGTATACAAATAGCATCACATAAGACAATTACATTTCCGTAATACTTGTATTTTTCAGTAACGATAACTTGCTAACATCTGATAATTACCCTAAAATCACTATTTAATATTCAACTTAACCTCACTAAAATCCAATGATATCCATCAGAAATAGTTATAAGCTTTTTAAATTGAGAATTTAAGAAGCTTATAACTATAGAAGGATGAATCGTTTAGTAAATATAGTTAGCTAAAACTGCCATTCATCCCACATCTTACTCTTAGGAGTGTAAGATTAATGGCGGGGCAATGACTTTTTTTGCATTCCCCGTACCACTTTGTAGTTCGCGGTAGCGTTGCGTAGCAAAGACAGACGCTGCGCGAATGATTTGGCGGTCTGTTCGTAGTAAG
The DNA here is from genome assembly GCF_963920945.1 of Anabaena sp. CCY 9402-a. Taxonomy (NCBI): domain Bacteria; kingdom Bacillati; phylum Cyanobacteriota; class Cyanophyceae; order Nostocales; family Nostocaceae; genus Anabaena; species Anabaena sp. CCY 9402-a. The sequence goes on along the minus strand of NZ_CAWUDL010000106.1, from coordinate 13,592 downwards.
GACTTTAGTCCTGATTTTTCTAAGGACTAAAGTCTTTACTACAAAAAAAGCTTATCCCTCAATTGAAATTTGATGAATTAGTACAGCATGGCGTAAATAAGCAGACCATTTCAAAACAGCAAAAGCCTTGGTATATTAAACTTTTGACTTTTGACTTTTGACTTCCGCTTTGCGGTACTAGTATCATTAACAGCACTTTCCATTTGAGAAATCCCCCGCCCCTTATGAATAATCTTTCAACTCAGCACTGTTAATTGATAGGCCTACGGTAGGAACTTGTCTATTTTCTTTCATTAAACGGCTATAAGTTCGTTGAGGGATAAAGTGAAGTGGATTGTAACCAACGAAACGTAAAAGTAACACACAAGCCCAGGAATATCTACCATCAGTAATAGCTGCAATAACTTGATTCAGTTGCTCATGAGTAATTGCACTATGAAAACTTTTAGGTGAAGAAGGAATTTGATAGCTCATAATTATCTCTCAGGTAACTTTTTTTTAAGGATGTAGACCATTGAGAAATTTGATGATCAGTAAATTAATTGAAAATTATTTCTTCTACATTTAAGGCTGATTTTCATATTAATTAATTGTGATATTTTGCTTACAGCATTTCTCGGTTCAGTTAGGTACAAGAACCCCACCCCTAACTCACTCTCCGCAAGCAAGGAAGAGACGATGATGTACCTCATCTGATTAGTAAATGCTACATTCATCACCTTCTCTGAATTTAGAGGATAAATTTTAAACCAGGATATTTGCCACAAAACAGTTAACTTAAATACAGAATACTAGTTTTTTGACAAAAAATTAAGCCAATTTGGCATTTTTTACCTGACAATTCAAAATTAGCACGCTGCTCACGCCCCGCTACTGCTCTAAGCGCAGCTATGCCCGCAGGGCTTTACACAACTCAGCATTTAACAGCCACAACTCTCATCCCACAGCTAGAAGTAATGGGTATTAAAGCTTGTATATCATGAAGACATAAAAGCGAAATGAACCTCTCAACAAGTTAGTAGTCAGGACTTTAATCCTTAGTGCTAACCTCATAGAGTGATAAAAAATCACCATGTATGAACTACACCAATGTATTCTGGCAGATAGTGAAGAAAAAGCTACTCTGCGTCAGTTGATATTTGCACTAGAGGCTGAAGGTAAACGTTACTTCCTCAGAAACGAGATTCTGCAAAGTTTTGCGAAATACTGTCATCAATTCCAAAAACCCACATACTTTTATTATTCTTCTTCTGTTGCCAAATTAATTCACTACACCCATGAAATCATTCTAGAAGAGGAAGCTATTTGGTTTGTGGTGCGTCCCAGAATTGCTAACCAAGAAGTTTGGCGACTGACATCAGATTTTAGCAAGTTTGAGGTGATGTCATCTCAGATATTATTAGATGTGAGCGATCGCCTAGTCAATGCCTACGACCCTCACATTTTAGAAATCGACCTCAAAGCATTTGATGAAAACTCCCCCAGAATTCGCGACCCTAGAAATATTGGTCAGGGTCTAGCTTTCCTCAATCATTATCTATGCAGTCAATTAGAAACTGATACCCAGTATTGGTTTGAATTAATATATTTAGCCTTACAAGCATTAAAATACGATAATATTCGTTTATTACTCAACGATCGCATTTCCTCTGGTATTCAACTAGCTAAACAAATTCGCCAAGCCATTCAATTTCTCAGTCAGCGACAAGGTGAAGAACCCTACACCAACTTTCACCTTGACTTGCAAAAACTAGGTTTTGAACCAGGTTGGGGAAACACGGCTTCCCGTACTCTCGAAACTTTCACACTTTTAGAAAGGCTGATTGAAGCACCTCAACCTGCGATTCTGGAAACCTTTGTCTCTCGTGTCCCCGCTATCTTTCGTGTGGTGTTAGTTTCCGTCCACGGCTGGGTAGCGCAAGAAGATGTTATGGGACGAGATGAAACCTTGGGACAGGTCATCTATGTCTTGGAACAAGCGAGGAGTTTAGAAAAAAAACTGCGGGAAGAAATTAAACTCGCCGGTCTTGACCTGTTCGGTATTAAACCCCATGTAATTATTCTCACTCGCCTCATTCCTAACTGTGAAGGAACATTCTGTAACTTGCGGCTAGAAAAGGTGCATGATACAGAAAACGCCTGGATATTACGCGTTCCCTTTAGGGAATTTAATCCAGATATTACGAACAACTGGATATCTAAATCTGATATTTGGCCTTATTTAGAAACCTTTGCTGACGATGCAGAAAAAGAATTACTCACGCAATTTAAAGGTAAACCTAGTTTAATTATTGGTAACTATACAGATGGTAACTTGGTTGCTTTTCTAATTGCCCGGCATTTAAAAGTTACTCATTGCAATATTGCCCACTCTTTAGAAAAACCGAAACACTTATTCAGTAATCTTTATTGGCCAGATTTTGAAGAACAATATCATTTTTCGGCACAATTTACTGCCGATTTAATTGCCATGAATGCGGCAGATGTTATTATCACGTCATCCTACCAAGAAATTGTCGGGACACCAGACAGTATAGGACAGTATGAATCATATAAATGTTTTACTATGCCCCACCTATATCATGTAGTAAATGGCATAGATTTGTTTAGTCCTAAATTTAATATGATTCCACCTGGGGTGAATGAACAAGTCTTCTTTCATCACAGCCAAAAAGCCAAGCGAGACCCTAATTTAACCAAGAAAATTTATAACTTACTCTTACATGAAGAACATCCCCAAATTCTTGGTAGATTAGATAATAATCAAAAGCGTCCCATTTTGGCAGTAGCTCCTATTACTTCCGTTAAAAATCTGACCGGTTTAGTGGAATGTTTCGGTCAAAGTGTAAAATTGCAGGAGCATTGTAACCTAATTATTTTAACTAGTAAACTGCATACTTCAGAAGCAGCTAACCCAGCAGAAGCAGCAGAAATCCAAAAACTGCATGACTTGATCAATCAGTATGAACTCCACAACAAAATTCGTTGGGTGGGAATGCGACTACCTAACTTTGAAGTGGGGGAAACCTACCGAGTAGCGGCTGATTTACAAGGAATTTACGTGCATTTTGCCCGATTTGAAGCCTTTGGGCGCAGTATTTTGGAAGCGATGATTTCCGGCTTACCAACTTTTGCAACTAAGTTTGGCGGTGCTTTAGAAATTATTGAAGATTACGGTAATAGCTTTCATATCAACCCCACAGACTTAGAAGGAGCAGCCAATAAGATTATCACCTTTCTAGAAAAATGTGATTGCCATCCCGAATCCTGGCAAGAAATTTCTGAATGGGTAAGTCAGCGCATTCATCACAAATATAATTGGCAGTTACACAGCAATCAATTATTATCAGTGGCTAAAATATTTAGTTTTTGGAACTTTGCTGCTCCTGAAAATAGTGAAGCTAGAGTGCGTTATATGGAAACTTTATTCCATCTAATTTATAAACCTAGAGCAGAAAAGATTTTAGATAAACACATGGGTCGTTAGCTCCAATTCAAAATTCTTGCATCTTGCCCTCGAACGAAGTGAAGGGTCAAAATTCAAAAATAAATTAAGCCAAAACTAGCTTACATCCCAACTCCTACTATTTGCAGAATATGGGCTATGAATAAACAAGATACCATTGGTGATTTTATCTATGAAGACTGGAGATTAATTGAAACCCAGTTTAACCCTGAGCAAATAAATGTTAGGGAAACTATCTTTACCATTGGTAATGGATATTTAGGCACAAGGGGTTGTTTTGAAGAAGGCTATACTCGTGGGTTGCCAGCAACATTTATTCATGGTGTTTATGATGATGTGCCAGTTGTTTATACAGAATTGGCTAACTGTCCTGATTGGCTACCGTTGGTAGTAACAATTAATGGCGATCGCTTCCGTCTCGATCAAGGGGAAGTCTTACAATACAAACGACAACTAGATTTGCGTCATGGTCTGCTGAGTCGTTGGGTGCGTTGGCGCAGTCCGAAAAATAAGATTATTGATATCCACTTTGAACGCTTCACCTCTCTTGCAGATGAACATATTTTAGGGCAACGCTGCCACTTAACATCCTATGATGGCGATGCCTTAATCGAATTTCAGGCTAGCATCAATGGCTATGCAGAAAACCAAGGTTTCAATCACTGGGAAAGAATAGACCAAGGTAAAACCGATCAGGGTATTTGGTTACAAAGTCGCACCCGCAGCACCCGCATTGAAATTGGGATGGCAGCAAAAATGACCATCTCAGGGACAGAAGCTTCTGTACAAATCAACACTGTACCTGGTTATCCCAGCATCAGCACCACCTTTTTAGTCACAGCCCAACAAACTGTGACAGTAGAAAATATAGTCACAGTTTTTACCTCACGGGAGACGAAAACACCAGTGATCGCCGCCCACGAAAAACTGGTAGACATAGCTGATTACACAACATTATTTACAGACAATCAAAAAGCTTGGGATCAAGTGTGGCAAACCAGCGACATAGTCATAGAAGGCGATGCCACAGCCGCTTTTGCTGTGCGCTACAATCTTTTTCAGCTATTAATTGCCGCCCCCCGCCATGATGATCAAGTCAGTATTGCTGCCAAAACCTTGTCAGGGTTTGGTTATCGCGGTCATATCTTTTGGGATACAGAAATTTTTATTCTGCCCTTTTTCACTTATAACCAGCCAGATGTCGCCCGAAACTTACTCAGTTACCGCTATCACACCATAGCCGGTGCAAGGCGTAAAGCTGCTCATTACGGCTTCAAAGGTGCAATGTATCCGTGGGAAAGTGCTGATACAGGCGATGAAGTTACCCCTCGTTGGTCACTACCAGACGATTATTATGGTGAAGACGTGCGAATTTGGTGCCGCGATCGCGAAATTCATAATAGCGCAGATATCGCCTACGCCGTCTGTCACTACTGGCAAGCCACCGGCGATGATGAGTGGATGCGCGATTATGGCGCAGAGATGATCCTCGATACAGCCATCTTTTGGGGTAGTCGAGTTGAATTTAACCCCCAGTATGACAGATATGAAATTCGAGACGTGATTGGTGCAGATGAGTATCACGAATTTGTCCACAACAACACCTTCACTAACCGGATGGTGCAATGGCATTTAGAACAAGCCTTGCAAGTTTGTGCATGGTTGCAGCAAAATTTCCCCGAACGCGCCGCCGAACTAACCCAAAAGCTGCAACTTACCCCAGAAATCGAAAGCTACTGGCAAGATATCATCAATAAAATCTGGATTCTTTACGACCCCTCAACCGGACTTATTGAACAATTTGAGGGATTTTTCCAATTAAAAGATATTAATTTAGCCGACTACGAACCACGCCACCAATCAATCCAAGCTATTTTGGGCATGGAAGGAACTAACCACACCCAAGTTCTCAAACAACCAGATGTCTTAATGCTGTTGTACTTAATGCGGACATCGGCAGAGTTTCCTTACGACCAAAAAGTATTAGCAACAAATTGGGATTATTACGCACCCCGCACTGACATTACCTATGGTTCATCCTTAGCCCCCGCCATTCATGGCATTTTAGCTTCAGATTTAGGCAAATCAACCATAGCTTACAAACGATTTATGCAAGCGGCAATGGTGGACTTAGAAGATCATCGCGGTAACACCCAAGATGGAATTCACGGTGCTAGTGCAGGGGGTGTTTGGCAAGCGGTAGTTTTTGGCTTTGGAGGTATTCAGTTTACAGAAAATGGCCCTGTATCTAACCCTCACCTACCCCCTGGTTGGTCACGCTTAAAGTTTCAGCTACACTGGCGCGGTGAGTGGTACAAGTTTGATTTGACTGGGGAAAAGGAGGGGACTAGAGGGGACAACCAATCCCCCGACATTCGCGGATTTATCTTTGACCTCGATGGGGTACTGACAGATACTGCTGAATATCATTACTTAGCATGGCAAAAACTGGCAGATGAAGAAGGTCTTCCCTTTAATCGGGAGGCTAATGAAGCTTTACGGGGTATATCTCGCCGCGCTTCCCTGATGCTGATTATTGGTGATATGACTTATTCAGAAGACCAAATTCAAGAGATGATGGCACGGAAAAACCGCTACTATGTGGAACTGATCAAAAATATTACACCCAAGGATTTATTACCAGGTGCGATCGCGCTTTTGGATGAACTGCGACAAGCTGGGATTAAAATTGCGATCGGTTCAGCTAGTAAAAATGCCCAATCAGTGATCGAAAAATTGGGGATTGCTGATCAAGTAGATGCGATCGCTGACGGTTACAGCGTCCAACAACCCAAACCCGCCCCCGATTTATTTCTCTACGCCGCCCATCAGCTAGGCTTAAACCCACAGCAATGTGTAGTCGTAGAAGATGCAGGCGCAGGTGTTGAAGCCGCCTTAGCCGGTGGTATGTGGGCTATAGGTATCGGCCCCCCAGAAAGGGTAGGAAAAGCCCATATAGTTCTCCCGAACCTAGCAGGTGTCACCTGGAAAGATTTGCAGTCTCAACTAAGTAAGAAAGTCTAAACGCAGAGTGGCGCGGAGGTAAACGCAGAGGCACGCAGAGAATTTGTTTTATGATAGCCTCTGTACCTCCCTACCTCCGCGCCTCTGCGCCTCTGCGTGAACTTTTCCTAATTTTATTCAACAACACCAACAAAATTGATATTTGATATTAAGTGAAATACTACACCACCCAATTCAAAGCAACATGGAACTTAAAGCAGTTAACCTGGAAATGCCTGAAGAGTGTAACCTCATCTTAGGGCAAACCCACTTTATCAAAACCGTAGAAGACCTATATGAAATTATGGTGGGGATATCCTCTCAAGTTAAATTTGGTATTGCCTTTTGTGAAGCATCAGGAGATTGCTTGATTAGAATTGCTGGTAATGATCTATCCTTAGAAGAAATAGCCACAAAAAATGCTCAAGCTGTAGGTGCAGGTCACAGCTTTATTATTTTACTCAAACAAGCCTATCCTATTAATTTCCTCAATGCTATTAAGCAATGTCCAGAAGTCTGTAAAATTTACTGCGCCACAGCTAATCCCGTACAGGTAATCGTAGCTGAAACCGAGCAAGGGAGAGGTATTCTTGGGGTGATTGATGGTTTTTCACCCAAAGGCATAGAGACAACTGAGGATGTGAACGCCCGGCATAACTTACTCCGTCGCATTGGTTATAAGTTATAAAAAATGGCCAGCATATGTCCAATAATTATCAGGAAAAAATCATTGCCCTGTGGATAGTATTCCTTCTAGGAACACTGTTTCATACCCAATTAGGCTTAATGCCACTTTTTCACGGACTGAATGTAATTGAATCTCACACAGTGAAATCAATCAATCAAATATCAGGAATTATGTGGTTGATGTTAGGCTTTTTCGCCCTACCTATTTTGGCAATAATTGCTACTGTTTTTACTGATAATCGACGCTATAGAGTAATTCACTTTGGATTGACTGTATTCTACAGCGTTCTCAATTTCATTCATTTGGTAGTAGACGTACTCTTACCCCAAGTGATCTGGTATCAAATCACATTAATGCTGCTATTGTTTTTGATTGGTTTGTTATTAAATCTTGTAGCTTTCCAATGGATGAAAGCACCACTGAGAGATCATCATCGAGTTCCTGAAAGGTTAGCATGAGTGCTGTTAGCGGTAGCGCGGCGTTTAGCCGGTGCTGAGTGCTGAGTGCTGAGTAGGTAGGCATTGTATTTTTCTCCCCCTGCTTCCCCTGCTTTCTTTTCCCCCAGTCCCCAATCCCCAGGAGTTAATTAATTTTGACTTACCCTTCGGGAAGCCGCTTTCGCGTCTATGACTTTTGACTTTTGACTTGATTTGTCCCCAGTCCCTACTTTTTTGGTTTCTTTTGTTGCGAAATTTCAATGGTATAGCTATACTCTTTGTGAGATAAATTACCTACATTGACTGAGTAATCGCCTGGTATCCAATAACCTGATAATTCAGGGTAGCTATCAGATAAACTATCTGCCATAACGCAAAAACGCCCTCCAGGCCCATAAATCAACAACGTGGTTTTTCCTACTGGGCTTTTAGCTGTAACTCGCAGATAGGGTAAAGCCTCTGTCACTCTGATGACTTGATTAGGTGTAGCAGTGATATTACCACAGTTGCTAGGAACAGTTTTGTCGGATGTACCATTGACAACTAATGGATCTGAACTTAAGTTACGACTCATTTGAATCATGGGTGTTTGAGCCAAGATAGGCTGCGCCCCAAATAAGGCGATCGCTTCCGTAAGCACTACACTGCTAATAAGTGTAGTAGAAATAACTTTCAATACATTAATAGTATTCATAATTTATCAGTATCTCAACATAATTTTTGTTATAAACCTTCTAATTTCAGAGACGCTGATTAATAAGCGTTGTTCCTGAGTAGTTATGTATAAAATTTTATAAATTTATTTAACTATATATAACTAAAGTATGAAAATTACATGAAGTGAATAAATTATTAGGAAACCGAGAATAATTTAAGTATATATCTACAGAATTAATAAAATTCTTAATTTATAGAACTTGAGTTAGGAATGGTGACAGCTAAACCCAACAACAAGAGCCAATAGTTAATTTTACCGACAGAAAAAGGTACTTGACACTAAGACATTAGCTAAAATCACAAACAAAACCACTAGATAATAATGGGGACTGATGCAGGGACGAAAAATTACAAATTTGGGAAAATGGCGATGACCTACGGTAGGCTGCGCCAACACCTATGGTGGGTGGGTACGCCAATCTTACGCCGCAATTTACAATGCAAAGTAGTAAATTTAACCTGATTTTGAATTTTACTTGCGTGAATTCTCATGAATAAAATTTCGTGGGTTTATTGTTCCATAAAGTGTATTAGCTGAGGTAAAAAAATCATGAATCCTCAATCAGAAGAAGACTTACAACGTCGCCTCCAACAATTGGAGGCTGATCTTAATTCTGCATCTCCAAAGTCAGCACCACAACAGACTTCCCAGTTTAGTTGGCTCAATTGGAAACAGCAGTTAGAAAGAGGAAAACTCTGGTTTCAAAACTTATCAGGGACAAGCAAGCTCGTATTTGTAGGTGTGGCAGCCTTATTAGGCTTGTCAATTGTGCAAATGGTGCTGAAACTAGTCGTATCTGCTCTAAGTCTGGCACTGTTAGCTGGTTTAGTGTATGTTGGATACAAATTTTTTGTATCTGGTAACGCACAAAATAAATAGCCGTTGTGGGGGACTCGATACTGGGGACTGGGGACTGGGGAAAAGAAAGCAGGGGAAGCAGGGGAAGCAGGGGGAGAAAAATACAATGCCTACCTACTCACTACTCACTACTCAGCACCGGCTAAACGCCGCGCTACCGCTAACACTACTCAGCACTCAGCACTCCCAAGCGGCACAAAAATAAATTAAAGGGAATTATCTAATGGCAACCCCAATTGTAAAAAAAAATAATACTAATCAATCTAACCGCACAAAAAATACAGAAAAAACTAATTCGCTAGTCACAAGGCGGTTTGCAGCTTGGACGGCAGAAATTGCTCTTTTAGTTGCCAGTGGGTTAGTTCCCTTCGGCTTGGGCGTGTATGCCAATTCTCGCAGCGATATCAATCGAGTCCCACTTAACCCTCTACTAGTAGTAACAGAAAGAGCGATCGCACGTCCTTTGGCGTTACCTGCAAGCTATGGCATTCGCAATGTGGCTTGGCCGACTAATTTTCTATGGACAGTAGCTTTATTCGCGCCTACAGTCCTATCTTGGTGGCAATTATATTTACTGGCAAAAACCGGAAGTACCCTACCTAAGCGTTGGTTTGGTGTGCGGGTTGTCAACGAAGAAGGTACACCACCAGGTTTAGCAGCTGTATTTGTCCGTGAAGGTATTGGCCGCTTGACTGTGCCTATGTCCATTGCCTACATTCTCTGGCGTTATAGTTTCGCCTTCCCCAATTTAGGATTATTCACATCTTTAGCAGTATTGATGGTACTAGGCGAAGGTTTAGCTCTACCAGCACGCCGGGGACGCAAAGCATTACATGATTGGCTAGCTGGTACTTACGTCGTCGATGCCCATCGTTCTGTACCCTCAGCCGATGTCGTAAATAATACCCGGAATTTACCAGTTAGCAGTAGTCAGACTGCTACACCAAAGGAAAATGAGGCACTAGCAACAGCCGCAATAGCTATTACTCCAGATGACAGCAATTTAATATCATTATGGCGGCGGATGCAGCAAAATCCCAGCCTGACTTTGTTTGGGGTAGCACTCACAAGTATGACGGCGGTGCTGGCTACTTTAATTGGCACACAAGTTTATCTCCAGACTCAGCAAAGCAATCAGGAATCTCAGAAAATTAACAGTCAACAGTTTTTGGCACTCGTCAAACAATTGAGTCCTGACTCTACAGCTAGCCTGCAAGAACGCCAAAGCTTAATTCTCGCTATGGGTAGTCTCAATGATCAGCAGTCTATCCAGTTTTTGGCTGATATGATGGTGAATGAAACCAACCCCATCCTCATAGATACCATTCAGCAAGCACTCATCAGTGTTGGTATTCCTGCAATTACCGAATTACATAACAAAAATCAGTTTTTGTCCGGCGAGTTACAGTCTATCAGCAGCACATCCGCAGAACGGGAAGTAAGACAAAAGCGGTTACAAATTAACCAGCAAACCATCAACAAAATTCTCAGTGTTTATAGCGGTCAAACCCAAGGTCTGGATCTCAGCCGCGTCCAATTAGGACAAAGTGGCACTCCTGGTAGTTCCTTTTTTAACTTGGTACTCGAAAACACTGATTTATCAGGAATCAAGTTGAAATCGGCCAATCTCAACCAAGCTAACTTTAAGGGTAGCCGTTTCCGCAGTGCCGGTGAAGATGGACGCTTTGACACTTACGACGATATAGTGTCTGATTTAACCCAGGCTCAGATGAAACAAGCCAATTTCACTGATGCTAACCTCAGTCGTGTGATCATGACTGGTAGTGATTTAAGTCGTGCTACCCTCAACCGAGCTAATTTAGCTAATGCACGTCTAGTAGGTGCTAACCTCAGCAGTGGGCAGTTAGTCGGGGCTGATTTACGCGGTGCAGTTCTAGAAAACGCCAGCCTAACTGGTGCAGACCTAGGAGATGCTAAATTTAAAGATGCGAACTTATATGGTGCGCGTCTTGGTCGCGTGATTGCGATCGGCACTCAGTTATCATTTGCTAACTTAAGTAAAACTGATTGGCAAGCTTCAGACCTCTCCGGCGCAGATTTGGAACGGGCTAATCTCAGTAATGCTAACCTGAGTGCGACTCGTATGACGGGTGCGATTTTACGCTCTGCCCAGTTAGAAAATGCTAACTTGCAAAATGCCGACTTGAGTCTGGTTGATTTACGAGGAGCAAATGTAGCCGGAGCTAATTTTAAGGGGGCGATTCTCACTCCCAATAGACAAGATCCAGCAGATCAATTTGTACAAACCCCAGACATCGGCGCAGTATCTGCGGTAGTTAAAGGCGTAGACTTTTCTCAAGTCAAAAACTTAGAGGATAGACAAATTGCCTATATTTGTACTCAAGGCGGTATTCATCCTGTGTGTCCGTAAGTTAGGGTGTAGGGGAGACAAGGGAGTTAAATCAGTTATCAAGTGACTGATAACTGATGATTCCCAATTCCTAGGAGTTCTTCACTGCGTGACGCTAACGCGTAGCTTGCTTTGCTACGCAGGCGTAAGCCTACTCCGGAGGAGTATAATTTTGAATTTTGAATTGATTTGTCCTCACTAAAAAATCATTTTTGCCTTTAGCATAAGTATTAAATTAAACTTGGTAAATCTAAGACAGTGTGAGGAGTTGGGTGATGAAATATATACCTCATTTAGTTACGGCTTTAGGCGCAATTTCAATATTGAGTTTGGCTATCAATACTCAGCCAGCACAGGCTCAAGTGGCATATGGTAGTTACGTAGGTATAGGGCCGACTGTTGGCATAACCGATAGTGTACAAGTTGGTGGGGTGTTGGCTTTTCGCTATAAGCTTTTAGAAGCACCAATTTCTTTTCGCTCTCAAGCTTTAGTTGGTCAGAATACGGCAGTTGTACCTACCGTTTCCTATGATGTGCCTCTGAATTGGCAAACGGATGCTTATTTAGGAGCTGGCTTGGTGTTAACCGGTGGTGATAGTGCTTCTCCTGTGGGGGACAAAATTAGTTTTGCCTTACAACCAGGTGTTGATTACGCTGTTCCTAACAGTAATACTGTGCTGTTTGGTAACGCCATTATCGCTTTTGATGCCTACCGTAATGGCGGTGGTGCAGCTGTCTCTGTTCAAGGTGGTGTAGGGTTGCGATTTTAACTAAAAGCCCTTAATGACAGCTTGATTTGTTGATTCTTGCTGTTTGAAGTCATCTCTAGACAGCAAATTGCCTGTGCTTATTAAATTTATTTTTATGAGATGATAATCGTTATCAATATCATAAGAATTTTCATTATGACAGTGCAAGATTCATTGATGAAAACCGACATCCTACTACATCGTCCTCGTCGTCTGCGTCGTACAGCTGCTTTACGGCGTATGGTGCGAGAGACAACACTGAGTGTTAATGATCTGATTTATCCATTGTTTGTGATGGAGGGGGAAGGGCAAAAAGTCGAAATCTCCTCAATGCCAGGGTGTTATCGCCATACACTAGATTTGTTACTGCCAGAAATACAGCAGGCGTTTGATTTAGGTATTAATGCGATCGCACTTTTCCCGGTAATATCAGAATTACTCAAAGACGAAACTGGGACAGAAAGCTATAACCCAGATGGTTTAGTACAGCGTACTGTCAAAGCAATTAAACAAGCAGTTCCAGATATTGTCGTCATTACAGATATTGCCCTTGATCCTTTTACTACTCATGGTCATGATGGTTTAGTTGATGACCAGGGGACTATTCTGAATGATCCCACCGTCGAAATATTAGTCAAAATGGCATTGACACAAGCTGAAGCTGGGGCTGATTTTGTTGCACCTTCTGACATGATGGATGGTAGAGTCGGGGCTATTCGTCGAGCCTTAGATGCAGCTGGTTATATTAATGTAGGGATTCTGGCTTATTCTGCAAAGTACGCCTCTGCCTATTACGGGCCTTTCCGAGATGCTTTAGATTCAACCCCGAAGTTTGGGGATAAAAAGACCTATCAAATGGATGCCGCTAACGCCAGAGAAGCTTTAAAAGAAGTAAGTTTAGATATTGCTGAAGGTGCAGATATTGTGATGGTAAAACCTGCCCTAGCTTACCTTGATATTATTCATCGAATCCGCAATACCACTCAACTACCTATTGCTGCCTATAACGTCAGTGGGGAATATGCCATGATTAAAGCTGCTGCACAGATGGGTTGGATAGATGAGAAAAAGATTATTTTAGAAAGCTTAACAAGTATGAAACGAGCTGGTGCTGATTTGATTTTGACCTACTTTGCTAAAGAAGTAGCTCTCATACTCAGTGGCAATTATATCTAGTAGGGTAAAAAAAGGGTTGACACTCTCCCAAATTGAATTCGTAACCACAAAAAGCAAAAGTCACCCCTAAGAGCAGGGCGAACGCATCTAAATATTAAGGAGCGATAATCAAGGTGGAATTCGCCA
>NZ_CAWUDL010000105.1:0-16984 GCF_963920945.1 Anabaena sp. CCY 9402-a | reverse complement strand
GTCATTTTGAAATCTCTCTTAATTTTTATTAGTAAATAAGATGCGTTTTCCCTACTATTAAACGTAGTCTTACGCGGTTGGGTTGGGTGGCGATGAGGTGTAGAGATTTCTCTCCAATCCAGATTTAATCTGCGACATAGTTCTTCAAAACTTGCATAATTAACTGCTTTATCAGTGAGAAATAGGTTAACTCAGTAAAATTCAGTACGGGAAACAGTAATGAAGTTTATAAAATAAACAACCGCATCAACAGAAATATGAGGATTTTACTACCTAATATTAACCACAAGTAATCTCTGCAAAGTTAAATACTACTTCAGCTACATAAAAGGAAACAACCCAAAATGTCTAGAAATACAAGCCCATCTCAAACTTGGCTCAAACTCGTAGTTGATCAATCATTAGATACAGTCTTTGATCTGCTACATCAATTCGCTAACACTCCTCGTTTCCGTGAGAACATAGCAGTTACATTTGGTAACTCAGTTGATGCTAGTGGCTTTCAGACTGCTTGGATGAATAGAGATTTTGCAACTTTCCCTCCTATTGAAATCCGCAGTGCAGCCGAAATTAATGGTGCTAATGGAGCTTTTTCTCGAGATACTGGCAAGATTTATTTAGCAGCAGAGTTTATTACTCAAAATGCTAACAATCTTGAAGCAATTACGAATGTATTGCTGGAAGAATACGGGCATTTTGTTGATGCACAGATTAATGTCATAGACACACCCGGTGATGAAGGGGCGATTTTTTCGAGGTTGGTGCAAGGGGATATTTTAAGTGAGCAACAGTTAGCAGTTTTGCGTGCTGAGGATGATACGGCGACTGTCATGCTGGATGGAAAAGAGACTGTGATTGAAATGGACATCTTTTCGGGTGGTAATGGCAATGACACCATAAATGGTAGTAATGGCAATGACTCCATTTTTGGAAATGGTGGCGATGACTCCATTTTTGGAAATGGTGGCGATGACTCCATTTTTGGTGATGATGGCAATGACATCATTTATGGTGATACTGGCAATGACTATTTAGACATCTTCTACCAAATCCTAGGTGTTGCTGGCAATGACTTCATTTTTGGTGGTAATGGCAATGACACCATTTTTGGTGGTGCTGGCAATGACTTCATTTTTGGTGATAATGGCAATGACACCATTTTTGGTGGTGCTGGCAATGACATCATTTATGGTGACATAATAGCTCTTTATGGTGCTGGCAATGACACCATTTATGGTGATGATGGTGATGACACCATTTATGGTGGTACTGGCAATGACACTCTCGATGGTGGTAATGGCAATGACACCATTGATGGTAATGATGGTGATGACACCATAAAAGGTCGTGATGGCAATGACACCATAAATGGTAATGATGGTGATGACACCATAAATGGTAATCAGGGTGATGACACCATAAATGGTAATCAGGGTGATGACCGCATATTTGGTGGTGCTGGCAATGACACCATTGATGGTGGTACTGGCAATGACACCATAAATGGTAATCAGGGTGATGACCGCATATTTGGTGGTACTGGCAATGACACTCTCGATGGTGATGATGGCAATGACACCATTTATGGTGATGATGGCAATGACACCATTTATGGTGATCAGGGTGATGACCGCATTTATGGCGGTGCTGACAATGACACTCTCGATGGTGGTACTGGCAATGACATTCTCGATGGTGGTACTGGCAATGACCTAATTAATGCTGGTGCTGGCAATGACTTCATTTATGCTGGTGCTGGCAATGACACCATTCATGGTGGTACTGGCAATGACCGCATATTTGGTGATGATGGTGATGACACTATCTTTGGTGATGATGGTGATGACACTATCTTTGGTAGTGCTGGCAATGACACTCTCGATGGTGGGGAGGGGAATGATCGCGTTATCGAAAAACGAAATGTGAATTTTACCCTTTTTGAGATTCCTAATGACACCAATAACACACACCAGCTTATGGGCTTAGGAACTGACAGCTTAAAGAATATTGAGACTGTTGAACTACACGGAGGAGCAGGTAATAACACCTTAGATGCTAGTCTTGCGACTGTTAAGGTTGAGCTTAAAGGTCTGGAAGGTAATGATACCCTCAAAGGTGGTTCAAGGAATGATATCCTGGCTGGAGGAGCAGGAACTAATAATCTTTGGGGAGGCGAAGGTTCGGATACCTTTGTAACTGAATCTGGTGGAATTCAGATTATCAAAGATTTTGAGCGTGGTGTTGATAAAATTGACATGGCACAAGCTCAAGTTAATCAAATTTCCTTTGATTTTTCTAATCAAGATTCAACAATTATTAAAGTAAATGGAGAAGAAAGAGCAAGAATTGAAGGAAGTCTGGTTGACTCAAGCTCTTTAATTAATACCAGCAAAGATATTAAGCCCCAACCTCTTACAGCCGCACAAGTTAAAAATCTCAGCGCAATGCTGCAAAAGTGGGCAGAAAGTTACGCTACATCTTTAGGACTTTCTACCGACAATGTGCAACTTGTTAATAATAATCTTCAGATGGTTGGAGGTGATTTAACATTTATTGACTTTGGAACTGAAGAGACTCACACTGATCAGGGTTTAGAAATAGAAAACATGACCCGTAATGCGTCTATGTTTTTCAGAAACAACTCTACAGAATCATCAAGCGTAACTTTTAGTTACTCAGATGGCAAAGGATATGAAGTTTCAAATCAAGATACAACTCAATGGGAAATTGGTAATACATTTGGTCTTGGTACATCGGTCACAGTTGGGGGAAAAGCAGGAATACCTTTTCTTGCCCAGAGTAGCGTAGAAGCCACTGTAGAGACAAGCTACGAACATAGCTTGTCTAATGGTGGCAGCAACACAAAAATCAACACCGATAACGTCAATACCCAGCAAGACACCAGTATTCAATTTAATGCACCTGCTGGAGCAGTTACTAAAGCAATTGCAACCGCAACAGGAGGAGAGTATTCAGGAGGAAAATACGAAATTCCGATCACCATCTCTGGATCAATTGGCATTGATCTAAATGGGGATGGGGATGCTTCAGATCCCGGTGAAATCAATAATCTTCCTGTGAATGCTATTCTGCAATATTATAATCCTCAAGAATTTGTAGGTGAAGGATTCCAAAAAACTTTTAGACTGCCCGAAGGTCAAGACCTATTCTATAACGAAACCACTAAAGCCAAAGTCACAGGAACAGCTGATGGGGCTTTCTTTACTAATGTTAATGCCAGTGTTGCATCCGCCTATGACTGGTCATTGACTAACCCAACTATATCAGAATATTTGAATGGAGTTAACTACCAAGCTCAACTCAATACTGGTAATGCAGTTGGACAAGCTGTGGAAGAACGCTATTGGTTAATCCGTGATTCAGAATATGGTCCTCGACCTTCTGGTACTACTTTACGCATTGAGGGATTCACTCCTGCTGAAGATTTCATCGGTATTGACCATAATGCTATTGACAGCGACGCTGATATTATGTTTGCCACAAATGTCGGTGTTGGTATTGATCCTGCTGACAAACTGATTCTGAAAGCAGGAAGCTACACACAAGATAACTTCACTTTCCAAACAACCCAAATTCTTATGGGTGGAACAGGTGACTTAACCACAATTGATGATAATGATGTCTTGGCTGAACTGATTAATGTTGCTCCCCATCAATTACTTGGTTCTTCTAGTCGAGAGTCTTTAACTAGGGGTGATATGACTTCCAACTTCATGTTTGGCACTCAAGGAACTATCTGGGATAATGGTTTACCTTCTGGTGACGGTACTAACATATTACAACTCCTAGAAACTGTCTAAACTTCTCGATAATTAGGGCTTGCTGAATAAACGAAAAACCTACAGCAAATTGTTATCAACCTTGCCAATCAGGGCGTGATACATTAACTGTAACTTCTGGAAACGATCGCACCATGCTGAGTCAAATCTCGGTGCGATCGCTTTCAGATGTTATGCTCTGATGGTTAGAGTCAAAACTCAAACAAAGCACTTTTTAAAATACGCGTAGACGTAGCGCACCGCAGGTATCGCTTCCTAATTTGTCTCATTTCAAATCCGTTTAATCACTTTACCAGGACTTACGCAAGTGTCACAATCGATAGTTGGTGCGTGACGCTATAAGTCTCACGACTACGTTCAAATACTTTCGCAGCGTCACACAACGGCAATAAAGCGGGAGGAAAATCCACACCGCTTTTTGCCTCCCCTACGTAAAAAATATGCCAGTTGCGTAAGTCCTATTTACCTTGCATGACATAATCATTAGAAACAATAGGTTAAAATTCATGTAGGAGGTAAGCTATATGTTAAAAACAATTCAAGGAATTTATAAAAACGGCAAAATTGAATTAGCTGAAACACCACAGGGTATTACTGAAAGTTTAGTGTTTGTCACCTTCCTAGAAACTAAACCCAGCCAATGGCTAGACATAATTATGCAATATTATGGTGTAAAAGAAAGTATTATATTTGAATCATATTGAGATGAATTGATACCGCCAAAGGAAATAGAACTTTAATTATGTATGGGTTATCTACTAGATACTTGCGTAATTAGTGATGTTGTCAAATATGGATTAGCAATCAACCCACAACGCGCTGTTAAAATCCAATCAATTATTGAAATATTATAATGTAAATAGAGCAAAATCAGGCGATGCCTGCGGCGGGCGTAGCCATCGCTCCATGCTATGACAAATCAGCGAAATAGAGTGCGATCGCTTCTTTGTGGAGTGACACAACTCAGTAGATGGGCGTAAATAAATATAATATGCTCTGTCATTGCGATCGCACCAGCGTCCCATCGGGAATCAATCACAAAGCCTTTCGGATTGCTACCCTTCGGCTACGGTGTACACACAAGTCTGATAAATCCCAGTCAAAACTTGCTTTATAGCCCTTAAATGTCATTCTGAGTGGAGCTTTGCAAAGGGTAAAGCCTGCGGCATCGTTTAGTAATTATCAATACAGTTTTTTATCTTAAAATGTATTCAAAACAGTTCTATTATTGATGATTACATTTACTAAACTCCTATAAAATTTGCCTGGAATTGTGAACTGAAAATTACCGTTACCAAAACTGTAACCGCCGAGTATTTAAATTGTTATTAATGCAAAATTAAATAGTGAACACAGCATTAACGTCAATATTTGGTAGACAGGTCATAAATTTCGGCACATGAGGTAGTAAAATGATTCGGCAAAAATTCAGTGGTGTGAAAGAAAGCTTCCTGCAAAGACGTTACGCTGTGAGCTTAGGAAGACGTTATGTTCTAGCCGCAGCTAGCGTGGTTTTATTTGGAGTTTTAGGTTGTTCTCAAGTAAATGATAGTACAAGTGCGCTAGCCCAATCCGATTTACCTCAAACAGAGGCATCAGTGCAAAAAAAAACAGTAATTCCCGATACAAAAATCATCTCTGCTAACAATAAGTTTGGCTTCAAATTATTTCAGGAAATCGGGAAACAAGAGAGTAGCACCAAGAATATTTTTGTGTCGCCTACCAGTATCGCGATCGCTCTGTCCATGACCTACAATGGTGCTAGCGGCTCTACTCAACAAGCAATGGCTAAGACTCTGGAGTTACAGGGTATCAATCTACCAGAACTTAACTCTGCTTACGCTTCACTCAACCAGCTGCTAGAAAATCCTGATCAAAATGTGCAACTGAAGATTGCTAACTCATTATGGGCGAATCAAAATGCTAGCCTGCGTCCTGATTTTATTCAGAGAACCCAAGATTTCTATAAAGCCAAAGTCACAACTGTAGACTTTCAGGATGCTGCTACCCCTAATACCATTAACAAATGGGTAAAAGATAATACCAATGGCAAAATCGATAGCATTGTCAACAAAATAGAACCAAATCAAATGCTGTTTTTGGTGAATGCCATATATTTTAAGGGGCAATGGAGCGAGAAATTTGATCAAAGTCAAACTAAACCCCAGCCCTTTTACATCTCATCAACTCAGCAAAAACCACACCCCATGATGTCCCAAACGGGTGATTATAAGTACTACGAAACTGAACAATTTCAGGCTGTGAGTTTGCCTTATGGTCAGGATGGTAAAGTTAGTTTGTACATCTTTTTACCCAAGCAGAACTCTAACCTTAAAGCCTTCTCGCAAAACTTGAATATTGAAAACTGGGACAAATGGATGTCTCAATTTAGCAAGCGTGAAGGATCAATTAAGTTACCTCGCTTTCAGACAGATTATGATATTACTCTCAACGATGCACTCAAAGCTTTAGGCATGGGAGAGGCTTTTAGTCAACAGGCTAATTTTTCCGGTATGGGCAAAAATCTAGCTATCAGCCAGGTGAGACATAAAACTTTTGTAGAAGTCAACGAAGAAGGTACAGAAGCTAGTGCAGCCACTTCTGTCGGGATAGTTGCCACATCTTTCAAAGAGCCACAAGTACCATTTAAAATGATTGTTGACCGTCCCTTCTTCACTGCAATTCGCGACAATCAGACAGGGAGCATTTTATTTATGGGTGCGATCGTTGATCCAAAATAAATGATGTAGAGACGGGATTAATCACGTCTCTACAAGAGTGTTGCGGGTGGAAATTAAGGTAAAGTTGGCTGTTCAGAAACGTTCAAAGCCTTTTTTGTCTCTGCTTTGGGATTCTCTCCTGGCGTGATTGATGTAGTTGTCTCTGTGTGACTTGTACTTTCGTCTGCTTCAGTAATGAAGCTAGTAGGACGCAAAGCAGTTAGAGCAGTCTTAATAATGACAGCCGTAGGTACAGCTACGATTACCCCTAAAAGTCCGCCAATTCTAGCTCCTGTTAACACAGAAATTAATATCCACACAGGATTTAACCCAGTAAAGCTGCCTAAAATCCGGGGTGCAATCAAGTTTTCCAGAATTTGCTGCACAATGACAGCTGCGATTAAAACTCTTACACCCATTGAGAAATCTTGCAACGCCACTAGGGAAGTAGTGAGGGCAATACCTACAGAACCACCAAACGGCACGAGAGCCATAATGCCAATAGTTAGGCCAAATAATAGCCCAAAAGGCACTTTCAGCCACAAAAAGGTAGGAATCAGGGCTGAGGCCATACAAGTGGATAAAATTAGCTGGGTAATAAAGAAATTTTGAAAGCTCAGGCGTACTGTTTGGGAAAAAGGGTTACGAAATCTTGTTGGTAGCCATTCCACTAGACTTTCCCAGAGTTCGCCGCCGTGCTGTAAAAGGTAGAAAGTTAAAACCATCGTCAAGAGAAAATCTAGCAGGCTGGTGACTGTCACCACAGCCAGATTTAACACTTGCCCCGCGATCGCCTGCAATTGTCCCTTGACGCGATCGTTAATTTGCACTACCAAAGCATCCAGGTTAAGAGGTAAGCCCATCACTTCGGCTTTTTCGTTCAACATCATTAACTGCGATCGCCCAGAATCAATTAATTCGGGAAGGCGAGCCACTAATTGTTGAGCTTGGGTAAGTGCCAAAGGAAACAAAGTTACACCTAAAGCCAAAAGCACCGATAGAGCTAATAAAAAGACTAAAATAGCTACTTGCTCTCGTTTTGCACCGTGATACTCCATCCAGCTAACGGGATAGTTGAGCAGAAATGCTAAAACGGAAGCTCCAACTAAAATAGCTATTAGGGAGTGGAAATAATTAAAAATTGCGGCAAATGCCCAACCATTGAGAACCAGCAATGGGGCGAAGATAGCGATCGCCCCAATTCTCGCTATTGGTGTTAGTGTCTGCCACCAGTTGAATAGCTTGCGTGTCTGCATCTTAAACCGATTGCGGGATAGAACTCAATAAAATTCTGAATCTATAGCTTATTATCTCTAACTACACCACTGTCATTCATCTCTCTAGTTTAGGATTTGACAAAATTATGAAAAATTCGGAATCGAGTGATCATTCTCTGTATCAAGAGAGTAAAGGCTGGGAAATGGGGAGTGGGGAAGATGTGACCCAATCTCTATTCTGTAAACAAGATGCGGAAAATAACAAAATCCAGTTGATTTTATATTTAATTCCCGCGATAGGTTTTTTTCCTTCCCTATGGACGATTTATCGCCGCCAAGGTAACCGGGAACAACTAGCTGTTTGTCGTCTGTCTATTACTCTGGCATTTACCTGGCTGTTAGGCTATGCCTTATTAGCCACCGGCGCAGCAACTTCCGATTTTTTAGCTCTACGTTTACTAATCCTCAATAGTTTTTGTACATCTGGTTATTTTCTGGTGAGTATCTGGCTAATTTTCAGAATTATTCAAGGTAAGTCTCACCGCTTACCAGGGTTAAGCAATTTGGCACAAAAATTGTTGGATTAGGTGACAAAGGACAGGGGACAGAGAAAACTAATTTATCTACAAGGGGTGTGAGCGAAAACCAGTCTGGCTTTAGACCTTTACATTTTTTATCAAAAGAAACAGTGTCTCTAGAGATATTTCACACTATCAATCAAATAGAAAGCCCAAACTAAGTAAAACCACACAAATTTCAAAATTCCACACTATATAAATAGTATCTAATTCCCAATCCCCAGTCCCTAGTCCCCAAGAGTTCTTCATGTTGAATTGTGAATTGACTTGTCCCCAATTTCCAAAAAATTTTCTGTCCACATCTAGTCAAACTCACTGAATTGTTGTCATACTTCAAGAAAATATGGAGAGATTTGCCACAACTAACAAAAAATCCTGCTATAAGTGTTGTGGTTGAAACTGTATTTATAGATCAGCATGGTTTATTAAAAGTTAGCTATTATGGGTTGATTTATCTGCATTAATTGTTAGTTGGCAAATTTACCTAATTTAATCAGTTAAGTGTGAGGCAGTCTGTGACCAGTCAAAGAACTTCGACCGAAGGAAACCAATCAGCAAAAGCCCCTAAGTCCAGGGGGAAAAATGCCAAGCCTGGGCGTTGGCTATGGTTTTGGGTGGGGATGAGTGGTATTGCTATGGTATCGGCAACAGCAGGGGCGTTGTTGGCAGTGTCTTTAAGTGGTACACAGTTACAACAAGCAGAACTTAGTCCCCAAGAAGAAGCTGTCTTTGATGGCGATCGCATTGCTGGTAATGGGTTGCGTTTCTCAGAATTAACTCGTCCCGTAAATCTTCTGGTTATGGGCATGAGTGTACTACCGCCAGATGTCCGGAATCCTCCTGCTGAAACCCAAAATCTCCGACATTTACCGCAAATTAATTCCTTCGATGGTCTTGCGGATGTCATGCTTTTGGTTCAATTTCAACCAGAAAAGAAAAAAATAGCGATCCTGTCTATTCCCAGGGATACCCGCACCCAAATACAAGGGTATGGAACAAGAAAAATTAATGCTGCCAATGTCGAAGGTGGGCCGGCTTTAACTGCTAAAACAGTTAGCAATGTCTTGGGAGGTGCAGGAATTGATCGCTACATCCGCATTAATGTTTTAGGGGTGGGTAAACTAATCGATGCTTTGGGTGGAGTCACAGTCTTCATCCCCAAAGATATGAAATATCAAGATGATTCTCAACATCTATATATTAATTTAAAGGCAGGTAAACAGCATCTCAACGGCGATCAAGCACTACAATTACTTCGGTTTCGCCACGATGCACTGGGAGATATTGGCCGCATTCAACGCCAGCAAATGGTAATTCGCGCATTGATTGACCAGAGTCTCAACCCAGCTACAGTGACTCAATTACCAAAAATTCTCAACGTTGTCAAAGATAACATTGACACTAATTTAACCGTTGAAGAATTAGTGGCACTACTGGGCTTTGGAGTCCGCACCAATCGGGCTAATATGCAAATGTTTATGTTGCCTGGTCGCTTTAGCGAAAATGGTGAGTATGATGCTAGCTACTGGATACCGAGTAAAAGAGGTATTGCCAACCTGATGTCTCAGCACTTTGGCTTAGAATCATTCTCGGAACGCCAAATTACAGAGCCGGGTGCATTAAAGGTAGCAATACAAGATAGCACAGGCAGCGATCGCTCTCAACTGCGTCCTTTGATCAAAACTTTGGAAGAAGCTGGATATCGCAATATATATATATATAAAGCTTGGTCTGAACCTTTGGAAGTGACTAATATTATTGCTCAACAGGGCGATGGCGATAGTGCAGAATCAATTCGCAATACTTTAGGTTTTGGAGAAGTCCGCGTAGAAAGTACCGGCAGTCTCGATTCCGATATTAGTATCCAGATAGGTAGAGATTGGTTGGAAAAAAAAGATTTGTTAGAGAATTCCAGTAATTTTTGATAAGTCAATCAATTTTGGATTTTGGATTTTGGATTAGTTTGAGTCAAAGCCCCGTCTTTTGTGAAGTAGGGGTGGGTTTACCCGAATGATCGTGAATAATTGAGGATATCTGTGAACCCGCTCCTACTAAAATCAAAAATTGGTTGACTTTGGCGTAGCGATACTAGGATGTTGACGCTCAAAGCAAAAGAGACGCGAAATTTCGCGTCTCTAAAAATTTTATTCCTATTACTTCTTACTCATTACTCATTACTTATTTAAATGCGTGCTAAAACTGGTTGATTTTGTACTGCACTAACAGTGTTAGATTCAGCATCCGTGCAGTAAATTTCACAGGAATTATTCGGA
Source organism: Anabaena sp. CCY 9402-a (assembly GCF_963920945.1). Taxonomy (NCBI): domain Bacteria; kingdom Bacillati; phylum Cyanobacteriota; class Cyanophyceae; order Nostocales; family Nostocaceae; genus Anabaena; species Anabaena sp. CCY 9402-a. The sequence continues at coordinate 6,396 of NZ_CAWUDL010000105.1, read as the reverse complement.
CTTTCAATGAGTTTTATCTTGTGTAGCTTTGCACCTAGGTTTTGAATGGGCGATCGCAGTAAATTACTAATATACAGAGCGATATTTTCAGCAGTTGGTACAACCTCTGCAAAGTAAGGGATATCTTTGTTTAAAAAGCTGTGGTCAAATGCTTCTAGCACATGATCATCTATCGCCTGATTCAAAGCACCTAAATCGGCAATCATCCCAGTACGCTGATCAATTTCACCTTTAACAGTTACTTCCAAGTGGTAGTTGTGTCCGTGTCCGTGGGGACGGGCGCATTTACCATAAATCTCAGCATTATCTTCATCACTGAGTTGAGGATGTGCTAGCCGATGGGCTGCACTAAAGTGAGTGCTAATAGTGAGGTAAGCTTCCATTCCGTTTCCTATGTAATCTGCCCAAAGTTCAGGATGTTCAAACAACTGTATGCGGACTAGTGGTAAATGGGGTGCTAGTCGCTGCCAAATTACCCGTGCGATATTCTCAGTCGTGGGCAAAGTTTGCTGAAATTCTGCCCAGACATCGTTGAGATAGGAAAAGTCCAATTGGCTGGTAACTTCGCTTTTAATTACGTGTTTCACGTCAGACAAGTTCAACACCATGCCATATTCATCTAGTTCTCCAGCCATAGAGACAAATAAGACATAGTTGTGTCCATGTCCGGGAAATTTAGAGCAAGCACCAAATTTCTCAATATTTTCGGCTGGACTCAATTCTGGCAACCAATAGCGATGGCTTGCCGAAAACTGAGCGCGGCGATTTACAATACATTGCATGAGTACACTGGGAGCAGAATTTAAAATTTCTTAACGTTTCTCTGTTCCCAGCATAAACTAATTCAGCCGTTTCGCGGAGTCAAAAGTTCATAGTCCATAGCCTCAAGAAACTAATGCTAACGATTAATCATTGACTATTCAACAGATGCTTGCGCCTCACAATGCAATCTTGTAGCAATACGAAATAGTTCTTGACCTGTGTGTAGATAACGCTCATCATAGTTTAAGGGAAAGTAAGCCAATTCTTCTAGTCCATCTCCGACTTGACTAAGGCTGTAGTAGAGATGAGCTGCGGCTCTAGCTAGACTGGGAGGATTAGGTAAGGAACGAAAAGTAATTTGAGCTTGTTTAAGGTCTGCCTTACACTGTTGTAAATATTCCTGAAATTCATCTAATAATTCATCATCAAAAGGATCGGCGGCGAGTTCTTCAATTTGCTCTTCTAGAGAATTGAGAATACTGCACAGTAAGCGATTGACTGGTTGATATACTAGGCGTAGCCATTCTTCAACTTGCTCATCAGCGTCCTTTCCTGACTTACGTTTAGTTTGGTAATGTTTTTGCGCTGAGGCTGTACGCTGTAGGCGATCGCTATTTAATTTTAGCTCCTCACCCCGCAGTTGCTGGTCATAATTGAGGCGACTTTGACTGTCACCTAATACTTCATACGCTGCGTTAATACGGATAATTTGCTCATGGTTAGCCGTGTCCTGATTACTATCAGGATGAAATAATTTCACCAAGCGGCGATAGGCTTGCTTAATCTCCGCTCGGCTAGCACTAGAACTCACTTTGAGAGTTTCATAGTGGTTGGAATCTGGTTTAAAATCGACCATTCATTCACTTGATTGTTAGCTGACGCTAGTGGCTACCTTAGCCTCTAGGTCTTGGAATAGGGGCGTACTCAAATATCTTTCGCCAAAACTGGGCTGAATCATCACGATTAAGCGTCCCTCGTTTTCTGGGCGTTGGGCTACACGAACAGCAGCGCATAAAGCTGCACCACTAGAAATTCCAGATAATAGCCCTTCTTCTCTAGCTAAACGTCGGCTGTAAGCGATCGCTTCTTCATCACTGACTGTAATCACTTCATCAATTAAGTCTACCTTGAGTACCTGGGGAATAAACCCTGCCCCAATCCCTTGGATTTTATGGGGGCCTGGTTTGCCTCCTGATAAAACTGGGCTGTTGGTTGGTTCAACTGCGATCGCTTGAAAGCTTGGTTTACGGCTTTTCAACACTTCCGCTACACCTGTGATCGTACCACCTGTACCTACCCCTGCCACGATCATATCTACCTGTCCATCGGTGTCTTGCCAAATTTCTTCGGCGGTAGTTTCTCGATGTATTTTCACGTTAGCTGGGTTGCGGAACTGTTGCAACATATAAGCATGGGGCGTAGTATTAACTATCTCCTGGGCGCGGCGAATTGCCCCACTCATTCCTTCCATCCCTGGGGTGAGTTCCAATTCCGCACCAAAAGCCCGCAACATTGCCCGCCGTTCACCACTCATGGTTTCCGGCATGGTTAAGATTAATCGATAACCCTTAGCAGCAGCTGCCATTGCTAGAGCAATACCTGTATTTCCCGATGTGGGTTCTACCAATACTGTCTTTCCAGGAGCAATTAACCTTTCCTCTTCGGCATCATTAATCATACTCACGCCAATTCTGTCTTTTACCGATGATGAGGGGTTCATGCTTTCCAGTTTGACTAAAATTTGCGCCACACATCCCTCAGCTTGGGGGATGCGATTTAGCTGCACTAAAGGCGTCCGACCAATCAATTCTGTAATGTTATTAGCAATCTGCATACTCTTTCCTGATCCATTATTTATTAATCATTTATCCATAATCTCAGTATTCATAGTCTAGAGTCTACAGCTTTCTCTTTGATTGACTCATGACCAATGACTATGGACTAAATGTAGTACATAATATCCAACTGCCGCCGAGAATCTCTTGTTTCGCACAGATCCTGAAGGGAGTAGTTCTGTAACACAAAGTTAGCCGCTTGACAAGCTTCTTGCCAAATTTCTTCTATGACTGCATTGTCTAAAGTTTTAGAGTTGCCGTTATTTTCACTAGTCCTCACATCTAACCCTTCCAAACATTCTAATATTTCAAAGAGGGTGATTTTGCGAGGTTCTCTCGCTAAAAAATAGCCCCCTTTTGACCCACGTTGACTTTTGAGTATGCCTCCACGCCTTAAGGTTGCCAATAACTGCTCCAAATAGCGATCGGGTATTTTTTGCTGGGCGGCGATTTGTCGAATTTGCATTGGTTCGCCGCTTTCGTAATGAGTTGCCATCTCTAATAAGGCAAGAATTGCGTATTCTGATTTACACGATAGTTCCACAAGCAAAATAGTAAGTGATGAATGAAATTATGAGAAAGTTAAGGCTGATCCCTCAACTTTCTTTAGTATACTCCGGTTCAACACTAGGGTTTCTGCCTTATGGTAATTAGTAATTAATGCTGAGTTGCTGTTAAAGATAGTAAGTGCAGATAACGTTAACTCAGTCAAATAAAAAACCCCGCTTCGTAGCGGGGATAAATTCAGTTTAAAGCGTTTAAGATTTGGAACAATCTAGAAGGTGAAAGTAGTTCTTAGAGTACCAATAATCGCATCGTTGTCATTTGTTTGACCAGGATTGGTGAGCCAAATGACACCAGGAGTGATAGAGATATTCTCGGAAACGCGGTATTTGTAGAAGCCTTCAACTTGGTAAGGTACTTCGTTAGCACCAGGATTTAGTCGGCCAAGTGAATAGGGTTGCGCGCCAGCGAAAATACCCAGAACGTTACCTTGCTTACCAAAGTCAGGTAACGCTACGCCAACGCCGTAGCTCCAAATTTCTTTGTCATTATTTATGCCAGAGGCGGTGACATCAGTATAAGAAACGAAGCCGCTTACTGACAATTTATCGCTAGGTCTGAAGGCCGCAGATAAACCATAGGAGTTGCTGGAAGCTGGGTCATTCAAAGTGTTAGCTTGTCGAGTCCCTACTAAAGCAACGTTACCTTCATTTGCGAAGAGCTGACTTCCTGCACCAGTGTAACCATGAACGTAGGTGGCAGCTAAAGCTACGCGATCGCCTACACTAAAGTTCAACTGACCTAATGCAGCATAGTTACCGTTGAAGATACCTGAACCAGTACCAGGATTGTTAGGCTCAGAACCTAAATAACCTACAGTTAGAGAACTTGGTCTGAGGATACCGCCACCTCTACCAAAGGGCAGGTTAACAGCTATACCAGCACCACCACCAATCCGATAGATGGGGTTTTTGGCAGAGAAGGTAGATAACGAACCGTTACCACCATCAGTTTTGTCGTGGAAGTAAGGGTTGTTAACAGCAGCATAATGGTCGTGCCGTCCACCAACAGCTGCCAAGTAAACTTGAGCTGGTCCTATGGGTGCTTCATAGGTCAGTTTGTCTACCACAACATTGTTGTTACCAGTGCTACCAACTTGGAATGTTTGTAAACCTTCGCCACCTGTAGTAGGCGTACCAGTGTTGTCTACAAATCTGTTGGCATTACCAGACGCTAAACGAGTAGTTAATAGGTCTCTACCTGTGAAGCTGGTGTTTAAGGTTAAGCGTACTCTGTTTTGGAAGACGGTGTTATTGGCATCACCAATGTCATCGCCAAACACATCGGTCACTGCAAAAATAGCTTCACCGGCAAGTTTGGTGGTGGTGGAGAATTGGTTGGCTTCCAATTCCGCAGTCCGTGCTTCTAAAGCGTCTACACGACCACGCAAGGTTGCTAGTTCAGCAGAAAATTCTTCTTGCAGGCGTTGTAGGGTAGCTAAATCTTCTTTTGTTACTAAGTCAGCTGTTGCTGTAGCAATCAGTTCGTTGACCCGATCTAAACAGGCGTTCAAACCTGCTGCAAATTCATAACGGGTTAAAGCTCTGTTACCACGGTAAGTGCCGTTGGGATAACCAGCGATACAACCGTAACGCTCAACCAAGGACTGCAATGCTTGGAATGCCCAATCGGTTGGTTGTACGTCGGAAAACTGAGAAACTGATGTAACTTGAGACTGAGAATTGTTAGCTCTGCCTTCGTTACTATAGAGATTAACTTGGTTTATTACTTTTGTATCTTCAGATGTTGGGGCTGCTTGCGCCACAATTACTGGTTCTTGAGCGACTTCAGACAGCTTGGTTTCTGTTGTTGCTACTTCAGTTGTTGGTACTACAGTTGTTAGGACTTCTGTATTTGTACTGGGGGCTGCGATCGCTGCTGAAGAAACTAACAGGGTTGCTCCTAATACCGCAGGGCTAACCACTAGAGATTTCCACAATAAATTAGACATCTTTACTTTTCTCCTCACACCTTGTATAGATAATTGTTTTCGCTGCACTTACATTCTCAAAAACGGACATCTTATTGAAATCTGTCGATGAGGCATAGTTGCCACTACCACAATTTTAGTTTTTGCAAAGTTAATAACCGATTAACTTAAGCTAAAACATAGCTATATAGCTTATTATTATAGATTATTTCAGCTATATGGCAAGAGATAGGCGATCAGCTCATTAACTGTCACACTAAATCACCCATATAACAAAGAGAGAGTAAGGTTTTAAAAGTTCCCTACTCTCCGCAGATGTTTAGGTTGTCTGAGCCTTAAACTAGCTTGCATAATATCTTTTAATTAATTCGAGAAATTACTTCTGCCAAATCAAAATCGTTTTGGGTTAAGCCACCTGCATCATGAGTTGTTAATGTGATTTTCACTTTGTTATAAGATATTTCTATATCTGGATGATGTCCGGCTGATTCCGCAGGTTCTACCAGCTTATTGACAAATGCGATCGCTGCAACAAAGTCTTTAAATTTGCGGGTAGTTTGCAACTTAGAATCTGCCACAGTCCAACCTAAAAGGCTGCTAGCTTGTGTTTGAATTTCTGCTTCCGTTAGTAATTGCGCCATCACAAAAACCCCTACTATTTATATCCTTGCTATATCTGCTTATGCAAGACATTCACCTACGCTAGGCGGAACGCCATCGCCACTCAAATCTCCGACAGCAACTATCAATAATTCTTAGGATACCTATAAAAAAACTATCCGCTCTGATGTCAGATCGGTTAATCTATATCAGAGCGGTGTAGCGGGTCTTCAGGTTGCAACCAGACTGCCGGAAGGAACTCCGTGCTTTAGCCTAGCTACTAGTAGCTTACTTAGTCTGACTAGCAGACTAAGGCTAACTTTTAGAGAACAGCTCCGGCGCACAGCCGGCTAACTGCAACCTGATGACCCATGGGTTTACTACTTTCTATCATGGGCATCACCTCCTTATTGCCTAATCGGTCTAATTCTCAAAAAGGCAGAGAGTAAATCTCTGGGCGTTAACCTTTGATTACTATAGCATATCAATTCTAAGATGCTCACCATCGATCAAAAAAACCTCCGCTAAAATGCGGAGGCTATGAAAATTCAGACAAAAGATGTATGTTAACTCACCACCATTAGAGAGCGTTACCGCGAGGTAGTACCTCTTCGGGGAATACAAATTTTTCGTGAGGCTGATCTTGAGGAGCCATCCAAGCGCGGATACCCTCATTCAGCAAAATGTTCTTGGTATAGAAGGTTT